>NZ_JBQCIP010000074.1:0-9797 GCF_051953575.1 Microbacterium sp. | reverse complement strand
GGTTCCGCGGGGCGGTGTGGGAGGAGGTCATCATCCACCTCGCGCCCAGTGTGCGGCTCGTGTCGCTGTCGGCGACGGTATCCAACGCCGAGGAGTTCGGTGACTGGCTCGACACCGTGCGCGGTGACACCGAGGTGATCGTCTCAGAGACCCGTCCGGTGCCGCTGGAGCAGCACGTGCTGGTGCGCGGCGACCTGCTGCCGCTCTTCGACGACCGCGCCGGCATCGCCACCGCGCAGGTCAACCAGGAGCTCATGCGGATCCGGTCGTTCAAGGGCTCGAACTACGACAACAACCGCCGCGTGCAGTCCGCGAACAGCGCGCGCCACGCCGGGTACGAGGCATCCCGCCGCCGCCCGAACCGCGGCATGAAGCGCCCCGTGCGCTCGGCGAACGTGCAGCGCATCGAGCGGATGGACCGCCCGGATGTCGTGGAGCTGCTGTCGCGGGCGAACCTGCTGCCGGCGATCTTCTTCATCTTCAGCCGCGTCGGCTGCGATGCGGCGGTGCAGCAGGTGCGGCGATCGGGTGTTCGGCTGACGACCCCGGACGAGCGGCGCGAGATCCGCGAGCTCGTCGAGGAGCGCACGCGCACGCTGCTCGAAGAGGACCTCGCGGTGCTCGGATTCTGGGAGTGGCGCGACAACCTCGAGCGCGGTGTCGCGTCGCATCACGCGGGCCTGCTGCCGGCGTTCAAAGAGGTCGTCGAGGAGCTGTTCCAGCGCAAGCTCGTGAAGGTCGTGTTCGCGACCGAGACGCTCGCCCTGGGCATCAACATGCCCGCGCGCACCGTGGTGCTGGAGAAGCTGGAGAAGTTCAACGGCGAAGCGCGCGTGGCCATCACGTCGGGGGAGTACACGCAGCTCACCGGCCGTGCGGGACGCCGCGGCATCGACGTCGAGGGGCACGCGGTCATCCAGTGGACCGAAGGTCTCGACCCGCAGGCGGTCGCCGCGCTGGCGTCGCGCCGCACCTATCCGCTCAACTCCAGCTTCCGGCCGACCTACAACATGGCCGTGAACCTCATCGATCAGTTCGGCCGCGCGAAGGCGCGCGAGATCCTGGAGTCGTCGTTCGCGCAGTTCCAAGCGGACCGCGCCGTCGTCGGCATCGCCCGGCAGGTGCGCGAGCTCGAGGAGTCGCTCGCCGGATACGCCAAGGCGATGACCTGCGACCGCGGCGACTTCGCGGAGTACTCGCGCATCCGCCGCGAGCTCAGCGACCTCGAGAAGACGAACCGCAAGGACGCGAACGCGTCGCGCCGCACCCGGGATGAGCGGCAGCGGCAGATCGCGAGCCTGCGCAAGCAGATGCAGCGGCACCCGTGCCATTCGTGCCCGGACCGCGAGCATCACGCCCGCTGGGCCGAGCGCTACTGGCGCATGAAGCGCGACGTCGACAAGCTGCGGCGCCAGATCGAGACCCGCACCGGCACCGTCGCCCGCATCTTCGACCGGGTGGTCGACGTGCTCGGCGCCCTCGACTACGTGGCGGTCTCGGACGACGGCGCGACCTCCCTGACGCCGTCCGGCCGCACGATGCGCCGCATCTACGGCGAACGCGACCTCCTCGTCGCGGAGTCGCTGCGTCGCGGCATCTGGAAGGACCTGGATGCCGCCTCCCTCGCCGCGCTCGCGTGCGCGCTCGTCTACGAGCCGCGGCGTGACGACGGCGGCCCGGGGGAGCGCGGTCTTCCCCGCGGAGCGTTCCGTCCGGCCTTCGACGCCACCCTCACCCTGTGGCAGGAGCTCGACGACCTCGAGCGCGAGCACCGCCTGCCGGGCTCCGAGCCGATCTCTGCGAGCCTCTCGGGCGCGATGCACACGTGGGCACGCGGGGGGACCCTCGACCGCGTGCTGATCGAGGCCGACATGGCCGCCGGAGACTTCGTGCGCTGGTCGAAGCAGACCATCGACCTCCTCGACCAGCTGTCGGTCGTCGCCGACCAGCCGATCGCCGGCACCGCGCGCAAGGCCCTCGACGCCGTGCGCCGTGGCATCGTGGCGTACTCGGGGGTGTGATGGGCCGCCCGCCCCTGCCCCGCCCGCTGCTGCCGCTGTGGGCCGCCATCATCGCTGCGGCCGTCGGCGGCCTGGCGCTGACGACGGCGTTCCCGGCCCTGGCGTGGTGGCCCATGGTGTTCGTCGCGATCCCGCTGACGCTCGTGAGCCTCATCGGGCGCCGGGCGTGGAGCGCGGTGCTCGTGGGCTTCGTGTTCGGCCTGGCGTTCTTCCTCGTGAACGTCTCGTTCACGGCGCGCTATCTCGGGCCGGTGCCGTGGCTCGCGCTGTCGTTCCTCGAGGCGGCGCTCACCGCGGTCGCCGCCGTGCCGATCGCTCTGGCCTACCGCTGGCTTCCGCGGGTGCGGGGCGGCGCCTGGGCGCGCCTGGTGGCCCTCCCGGCGCTCGTCGCGGCGCTGTGGGTGCTGCGGGAGCAGCTCCTGGGCACGTGGCCGTACGGCGGGTTCCCGTGGGGGAGGGTCGGCATCACGCAGGCCGACAGTCCGCTCGCGAGCGTCGCCTCGTGGGTCGGCGTCGCCGGGCTGTCGTTCCTCATCGTGATGCTGTGCGCGTCCGCCGTCGAGTGGGTGCGGCTCGGCCGGTTCCGCGACCTACGCACGCCGGTGCCGGCCGTGGTGCTCATCGTGCTCCTGTTCGCCCTGCCGCAGTTCCCGACGACGGATGCCGGCAGCATGCGCGTGGCCGCCGTCCAAGGCAACGGCCCGGCCGGCTACTTCGATGAGCGCGGCCACAACGACGTGCTGAACGCCCAGCTGTCGGCGACCGCGCCGCTGTTCGGCGAGGACGTGGACGTGCTGCTGTGGCCTGAGGGCGGCGTGGACTCCGACCCGACCATGAATCCGAGCACCGCCCGCACGCTCGACGAACTGGCGGCGCGCATCGACGCCCCGCTCATCGTCGCGGCCGTCACCCAGCGCGGTGACGAGTACTTCAACTCGTCGCTGCTGTGGGAGCAGGATGCCGACAACCCGGTGGACGTGTACGACAAGCGGCATCCTGTGCCGTTCGGGGAATGGGTGCCCGACCGCGGGTTCTACCGGCTCTTCGCACCGGAGCTCATCGACCTCATCCAGCGTGAGTACACCCCGGGTGGAGCGCGACCCTACTTCGACGTCGATGGCGTCGGTGTCGGCCTCGCCATCTGCTTCGACGTGATCTACGACGACGTGGTGTGGGACGGCGCGAAGGACGGCGCCGAGGTGTTCATGTTCCAGACGAACAACGCCGACTTCCGCGGCACCGACGAGAACCTCCAGCAGCTGGCGTTCGCCCGGATGCGGGCGGTCGAGACCGGCCGCTCGGTGGTCAACATCTCCACCGTCGGCACGAGTCAGATCATCGCGCCGGACGGCTCCGAGATCGCCGGCATCCCCGCCGACACGGCCGGGCACATGCTCGAGGACGTTCCGCTGCGCACCGGCCTCACACCCGCCGTCCTCGCCGGAGCGGGCATCCAGCTGCTGCTCGTGTGGGGCGCGGTCATCGGGCTGCTGGCGGTCGGGGTGCTCGGCCGCCGGCGCAACGCGAAAGCGCCGGCCCCCGAAGGGACCGGCGTCGCAGGAATCGACTGAGCGTCAGGCGCTGAGCTTGGCGGCGTCTTCTCCGCCGCGGCGGGCCCGCAGGTAGGCGAGGCGCTCTTCGAGGAGCTCTTCGAGCTCGGGGATGGTGCGGCGCTCCAGGAGCATGTCCCAGTGGCTGCGGGGCGTCTTGTCGCCCGAGTGGTCGACGGTGGCCGTGCCCTCGCCGACACGCAGGAGCGCCTCGGCACCACAGGTGCGGCACTCCCAGGCCGGCGGGACCTCGGCATCGGCCGCGAACGTCAGGGTCGTGTCGCGTCCGCACGTCGAACACGTGTAGATGTGCTGTGCACGCTCATGGAACACGACGCCCTCTTCGCTCTGTAGGCTCTGGGCGCCGAGTCGGATGCCGCGCAGGCTGCGGTCTGCCATTTTGTGGTCCTCTCGTCGCTGTACAGGTATAACGAAGTGACCTGAGCGGATCATCCGAAGCGGGTCTGTTCAACGACCTTTCACAGTGGATGCACAGCGGGGAGGCACGCGGGCCATGCCCGTGTGCTACGAGAGCAGGTCGAGGGCGATGTCGGCGCGATCGGTGACGATGCCGTCGACGCCCAGTTCGACGAGGCGACGCATGTCGGCGGGCTCGTTGACGGTCCACACATGGACCTCCACCTCATGCCGGTGGGCGGCCGCGAGCAGGCGCGGCGTCACCACGCGCAGCCGCCGCTGACGTTCGGGGATCTGGAGGGCGTCGATGCCCCGCAGTGCCCGCGCCACGAGCCGATCGGACCGGGTCGACAGCGCCGCGAGAAGTCGGGCGATGGTCGCCGTGCCGGCTGAGGTCGCCGGAAGGATGCCGCCGCCCGCTGCCGCGGCTGCTGCCAGGGCCGCTCGTCTGCGGTCGTCCGAGAAGCTGGTCAGGAGCACGCGGTCACCGTAGGGCGCGACGGTCGTGCCGACGGCGGTGGCGGCATCCATCGCCTTCACGTCGAGGTTGAACCGCACGGTGGGGAACGCGTCGAGGGCCTGCGCCAGCGTGATGAGACCGCCGCGGCCGGCCATGAGCGTCTCGAGTTCAGAAACGGTGACCTGGGCGATCCGCCGTGGGTCGCCGGTCACACGGGTGAGGTCCTCGTCATGGAAGAGGACGACGACCCCGTCAGCGGTCAGGTGGCAGTCCGACTCGACGTACGTCGCACCGGCCGAATGCGCGGTGGCCACGGCGGCGAACGAGTTCTCGACGATCCCGCTCTCCGCCGCATCCGGAGTCACCAGTCCGCGATGCGCGAGCACGCGCGGAGTCTCCGCCCCCGCGAACCAGGGGTGGGTCACGGTGCGGTGTCGGAGCCCCGGTCGATCGAGCCCGTGGCCGACGGGCGCGCCTTGCCGGCGGCATCCGCCATCACACCCGCGAAGGACCCCGACAGGCCCTTGAGCGCTTCGGTGAACTCGCTCGGGATGATCCACAGCTTGCTCGAGGCGCTGTCGGCGATCTTCGGCAGCGTCTGCAGGTACTGGTAGGCGAGCAGCTTGTCGTCGGGGTTGCCCGAGTGGATGGCGTCGAACACCGTCTGGATCGCCTCGGCCTCACCCTGCGCGCGCAGCACCGCAGCCTGCTTGTCGCCCTCGGCACGCAGGATCTCAGCCTGCCGGCGTCCCTCGGCCTCGAGGATCTGCGACTGCTTGGAACCCTCGGCGGTCAGGATCGCGGCGCGGCGATCGCGCTCGGCGCGCATCTGCTTCTCCATCGAGTCCTGGATCGACAGCGGCGGATCGATCGCCTTGAGCTCGACACGACCGACGCGGATGCCCCACTTGCCGGTGGCCTCGTCGAGTACGACGCGCAGCTGCCCGTTGATGTTGTCGCGGCTGGTGAGGGCCTCTTCGAGGTTGAGGCCGCCGACGACGTTTCGGAGAGTGGTCGTCGTGAGCTGCTCGACGGCGCCGAGGTAGTTCGCGATCTCATAGGTCGCGGCACGGGCGTCGGTCACCTGGAAGTACACGACCGTGTCGATCGAGACGACGAGGTTGTCTTCGGTGATCACCGGCTGCGGTGGGAACGAGACCACCTGCTCGCGCATGTCGATGAGAGGGCGCAGACGGTCGATGAACGGGACCAGGAGGTTCAGCCCGGGGGAGAGCGTCTTGTGATACCTGCCGAGGCGCTCGACGATCCCGGCGCTCGCCTGCGGAATGATGCGGATCGACCGGAAGATGACGACCAGCACGAAGATGAAGACCGCGATCGCGAGGATCCACCCGATGGCGGTGGGGATGATGGAGTCGTTCACAGGTGGGGCTCCTCAGCGGGGTTGAGCGGTTCGGGGGTGCGCACGATCGCGGTGGCGCCGTCGATGCGGCTGACCAGGATGCGCGTACCGGGTTCGAGGTCGCCGCGTTCCGCACGGGCGGTCCACACATCGCCGTTGACGAGCTTGACCTGCCCGCTGTGGGCTCCCACGGTCGAGAGCACCGTCCCGGTGAGACCGATGAGCCGATCGACGTTCGACGGCGTCGGGTCCTCGCCGCGTCGCAGACGCCGCAGGAGCGGCGGCCGGAGGAACAGGATGAGCAGGGCGCCCGCCGCGGCGGCGATGATGACCTGCAGCCAGATGGGGGCGCCGAGCAGGTCTGCGCCGAGTCCGGCGAGCCCGCCGATCGACAGCATCAGGAACGTGAAATCGAGCGTGAGCATCTCGATCACGAGGAAGACGAGGATCAGGACGAGCCAGCCGATCCACGCCCATTGCTCGATGGTCTGGATGAGCTCCACGGTGCGCCTCCTTGCGTCGAACCTACCAGGTAGGGTCGTTCCGTGACCGAGTCAAACAACCCGACTTCCACCCCGATTCCTGCTGGTTCGCTGAGCGGCAAGACCGCCCTCGTCACCGGCTCGTCGCGAGGCATCGGCGCCGACACCGCCCGCTACCTCGCCGAGGCCGGCGCGAACGTCGTCATCAACTACCGCAACAAGGCGCCGCGTGCCGAGAAGCTCGCGGGCGAGCTGCGCGAGCTCGGCGTGCAGACGCTCGTCGTGGGCGCGGACCTCACCGACGAGGCATCCGTTCAGGCGATGTTCGACGAGGTGCAGCGCGCGTTCGGCGGGCTCGACATCCTCGTGCTGAACGCCTCGGGCGGCATGGAGTCGGGCATGGCCGAGGACTACGCGCTGAAGCTGAACCGCGACGCGCAGGTGAGCGTGCTCGAGACGGCGCTGCCGCTGCTCGGCGAAGGTTCGCGCGTCGTCTTCGTCACGAGCCACCAGGCCCACTTCATCCGCACCACGCCGACGATGCCGGAGTACGTGCCGGTCGCCCTCTCCAAGCGCGCCGGCGAGGATGCGCTGCGCGAGCGGATCCCGGCGCTCACCGAGCGCGGCGTCGAGTTCGTCGTCGTGTCGGGCGACATGATCGAGGGCACCATCACCGCGACGCTCCTCGAACGAGCCAACCCGGGAGCCATCGCCGCGCGCCGCGAGGACGCCGGAAAGCTCTACAACGTCGCGGAGTTCGCGGCAGAGGTCGCCGCCGCCGCCGTCGAGCCGGTGCCGGCCGACAACACCCGCCTCATCGGCGACGTGTCGTCGTTCGTCGCGGAGTGACCGGTGCGCGCCGCTGACATCGAGACGCTGATCTCCGTCTCGCGCCCCGACATCGCGCCCGACGGCTCGTTCGCCGTCTTCGCGACCTCGCGCCCCGACATCACCGCCAACCGCGGCGTCGGCCAGGTGTGGCGCGTGGAGCTCCCCGACGGCACGCCCCGCCGCCTCACGCGGGGCACCGCCGACGGCGCCCCGCGCCTGTCGCCGGACGGCAGGCGCCTCGCGTTCGTGCGCGGCGACGCGAAGGGCAAGCCGCAGGTGCACGTCGTCCCCGCCGCGGGCGGCGAGCCGGTCCAGGCCACCGAGGCCGTCCTCGGCGTCGAGGAGTACGCGTGGTCGCCGGACGGCGCCTCGATCGCGTTCCTCGCACGGGTGCCCGAGAAGGGCCGCTACGGCAGCGTGGAAGGACTGGATGCCGCCGCCGAGTCGCCGCGGCACATCACAGGAATCCGCTGGCATGCGAACGGTCTGGGCTACATCGGAGACCGCCCCTCGCACGTCTTCGTGATCGCCGCCCCGGATGTGGACGCCGAGCCCTTCTACGAGCCGGCTGCCGCGGTGCGCGGCGACGACGAGCCGGCGCCGAAGAAGAAGCTCGTGGCCGCCGAGGCGCGGCAGCTGACCGAGGGCACGACGTCGCACGCCGGGCTGGCCTTCTCGGCCGACGGCCGCGAACTGGTCACCTCGACCGACGAGATCGAGTCCGCCGTCCGCGACCTGCGCACGCGGCTCGTCGCCGTCGCCGTGGACGGCTCGGGCGAGCGCGAGGTGCTGGGCGTCGACGCCGGCCTGTCGGTGTTCGACATCGCGGTCGCCGACGACGGCGCGGTCGGGGTGCTCGCGCACGAGGTCGGCGACGGGCGGGACTTCGTCGCCCCGCGTGTCGGGCTGTGGCTGCTCGAGGCCGACGGCCCGCGCCGCCTCACCGATGCCGACGAGGTGTATCTCGGCGACGGCCACCTCAGCGCCGACGGTGACGACTTCCTCGCACACGACGGCACTCGCGGACGCGTGCGTCTGCTGCGGGTCTCGCGCACCGGTGCGGTGTCGGAGGTTCTGGGCGGCGACGTGGAGGTCGGCGGCCACGCCGCAGCCGGCGACCGCGTCGTGGCAGCCGTGGCACGCCCCGACTCGTTCGGCGAGCTGGTGCTCATCGACGGCGGCGTCGCGCGCACCCTGACCGACTTCGGAGCGGGGGCCGTGGCATCCGGGATCTCCCTCCCGCGCGAGCTCACCGTGACCGGCCGCGACGGCTATCCCGTGCACGGCTGGGTCGCCACGCCCGAGGGCGAGGGCCCGTTCCCGGTGATCCTGCAGATCCACGGCGGACCGTTCGCGGCGTACGGCGTGCATCTCTTCGACGAGACGCAGGTGCTCGTCGACGCCGGGTACGCCGTCGTCTACTCCAACCCCCGCGGATCCTCGGGCTACGGTCCGGCGCACGGGCGCAGCATCCGCCAGCAGATGGGCACCGTCGACTTCGCCGACGTCATCGACTTCCTCGAGGGCGCCATCGCGTCGGACGAGCGCCTCGACGGCGATCGGGTGGGTGTGCAGGGCGGCTCGTACGGCGGATACCTGACCGCCTGGGTCATCGCCCACGATCACCGGTTCGCCGGCGCGATCGTCGAGCGCGGCTTCCTCGAGCCCGTGTCGTTCCAGGGCACGAGCGACATCGGCTCGTTCTTCGGCGACGAGTACGTCGGCGTCTCGGCGGAGGACATCGCCCGCCAGAGCCCGATGGCGGTCGTCGGGCAGGTGACGACGCCGACGCTCGTGATGCACTCCGAGCTGGACTATCGCTGCCCGCTGGAGCAGGCCACCAGGTACTTCTCGGCGCTCAAGCGCCAGGGCACCGAGGCCGAGATGCTGGTGTTCCCGGGCGAGAACCACGAGCTCACCCGCTCGGGTCAGCCGCGGCATCGCGTGGAGCGGTTCGACGCCGTGCTCGACTGGTGGGCCCGCCATCTGCCGGTCGGCAGCTGACCACGGATGCGAGAAGGCCCCGGGAGCGGATGCTCCCGGGGCCTTCTGCCGTTCGGCCTCGGATCAGAGGTCGCCCTTGAAGGTGAAGGCGCGAACGATGTTGATGATGCCGAGGACGATGAGCGAGATGCCCAGGATCCACCAGAGCACGAGCGTGCCCCAGACCGGCGAGAAGAGGACGATGATACCGGCGATGATGCTCAGGATGGCGAAGAAGATCGACCAGCCCTTCGACGCCGCGTCACCGAGCGTCGACAGCGCCACGATGCCCTCGACGATCCACATGATGCCGACGAGGATGCCGATGAACAGCGCGAGCCATGCCGTCGACGCGGTGAGGTTGAACAGCGCCACGACGCCGGCGATGATGAACAGCACGCCGAGCAGGATGTGGCCGACGCGCGCCCACCCGCCCTTGGTCTTGGAGAAGATGCCGAGTCCGGCGTAGACGAGACCCGCGGCGATGGCGTAGATCGCGATGATGGCGGTGACGACCGCGGCCGTCTTGCCCGGCCAGACCAGGATCAGGATGCCGACGATGAGGGCGAGGACGCCGCCGATGCCGAGCGCGGTGCGGATTCCGTTGACGGCCGACTTCTCGGCCTCGGATGCGGTGGACATGAGAGGTCCCTTTCTGAGAGTTCCCTGAATGTAATGCGGCTAAAGCCT
>NZ_JBQCIP010000073.1:0-4088 GCF_051953575.1 Microbacterium sp. | reverse complement strand
CGACAAGGCCATCGCCGCCGGCGTGGCGGCGGGCGGCGTCGAGCCGAGCGAGCCCAAGGACTACGGCTTCATGTACAGCCGCGACCTCGACGACCCCGACGGCAACGGCGTGGAGTTCTTCTTCATGGAGCCGCAGGCCGTGGAGCAAGGGCCCGACGCCTACGTGGCGGAGCAGGCGCAGGCGTAAGTGGCGTCCCGCAGCTACGGGCAGTACTGCGGGGTCACGACCGCCGTCGAGCTGATCGGGGAGCGGTGGGCGCTGCTCATCGTCCGCGATCTGCTCGTCGGCCCGCGGCGCTACACCGACCTCAAGCAGGGACTGCCCAAGATCCCCACCAACATCCTCTCCACACGGCTCAAAGAGCTGCAAGAGAGCGGTGTGGTGCGCCGCGTGCCGCTGCTGCACTGCGGCCTGGTGTACGAGCTGACGCCTTATGGACGAGAGCTCGAGCCGATCGTGCTGGCGCTCGGCCGGTGGGGATTCGCGCAGATGGGCGACCCGCAGCCCGACGACGTGGTCACGGCCGACTCGCTGACCATGGCGCTGCGCACCGCTTTCCGGGTGGATGCCGCCACCGAGCTCCCTCCGGCGGACTATGAGCTCCACGTCGGCGATGTGGTGCTGCGGGTGCAGGTCGACGCGTCCGGTCTGCGCGTGGCGCAGGTCCAGCCGGCCGGGCGGCCGGTGGATCCACGGCTCGGGAACCAGGCCTCGACCGCCGGAGACCCCGAGCTCGTCTTCGCCGCGGGCCCCGGCATCCGTCGCCTCATCTCGGGAGAGCTGACCCCGGCCGAGGCGATCGATCAGGAAGTGCTGGCGGTGGTCGCGGGCGACGCGACGCTGCTGGAGCGGTTCGCGCAGACGTTCCGCATCGAACCGGGGGTCGTGCTCGCCGCATGAGCCCCCTCGACGAAGGGAGGCGGTCATGAGCGGCCGCATCTACATCGATCTGTTCACCACGCTCGACGGCGTCGCGCAGGCGCCCGGCGGGCCCGAGGAGGACCCGTCGGGCGGCTTCCCGTTCGGCGGCTGGCAGGCGCCGTTCCCGGACGAGCAGATCGGTGCCGCGATCGGGCAGGGCATCGAAGAGCTCGACGCCCTGCTGCTCGGACGCCGCACCTACGACATCTTCGCGGGGTACTGGCCCCACCATACGGACGGTCCCGAGGGTGGCATCGGACGCAAGTTCGACGCCGTGCCCAAGTACGTCGCCTCGCGCGGCACGCCGTCGCTGGATTGGCAGGGGTCGTCCCAGCTCGGGCCCGACCTCGCGGCCGAGGTCGCCACGCTGCGCGACCGGCACGACAGCATCCACGTGATCGGCAGCATCGACTTCGCGCAGACGCTCCTGCGCGAGCAGCTGTTCGACGTGCTGACGCTGTGGGTGTACCCGGTCGTGCTCGGCCAGGGCAAGAAGGTCTTTCCCGACGGCGCCGCCCCGGCGAACGTCACGCTGCTCGAGCCGGCGACGTCGGGTCCGCTCGGCGTCGTGCAGCTGCGCTACGGCCCCGCGGCGGGACCGGTGCAGACCGGCACGATGGGCAGCTGACGCAGGGTCAGCGCGCCGACACGTGCAGCGTGACGTACGACACGAGGCCCTGGCGGCCGGTCGCCGGGTCGACGTAGCGGATGCCCAGGACGTGATCGCCCGGCGACACGTTGTAGACGACACGGCTGAGCGGTGCCCCCGTGAGGGTGTGCAGATTCCCCGTCCAGGCCCCGTCGATCGCCACCGCCACGGTCTGACCGCGCAGCCCGCTCAGCAGGAGCGTCAGGTCGTCGGCGCGGAAGTCGAAGTCGAGGTCCTCGAGGCGCGCCTCGAGCGTGCCGTCCGACGAGGTCACGGTCGGCACCGGAAGGGCGAACGGCCCGACAGGCTCGCTGGCCGCGGACTCCGCCAGACCCGGGGCGGTCTGCACCGCACGGACCGACATACCCTGATGGAGCAGATCGCCGGGAATCGCCGCCGAGAACCGACCGGCGGTATCCGCCGTCGTCCGCGCCAGGACCGTCCCCGACTCGTCGAGCAGCACGACGTCGGCGCCCGCCACACCCGTGCCGCTGATCGGCGCGGGGACCGGTGCCGACAGGTCGGCCGGGGCGTCGAGACGGGCTGTCGCGGTCGTGGCGGGCCCGGGGTCGGGCGTCGGGGTGGGTGTCGGCGTCGGGCTGGGTGACGGGTTCGGCGTGCTGGGCTCGGGAGCCGGCGTGACGGGCGCGGGGGCCGGCCGCGGTGCCGTCTCGACCAGCCGGATCGGAGCCGTCCGCGGAGCCGCCGCGGGCGGCAGCGCCGGCGTGTCGACGGCACCCGCCGGCGGTGCGTCCACCGCCGGCGGCGCGTCGGCGGTCTCGGCCGCGGCCCCGTCGGGCGCGGTCTCGACAGCATCGGCGGCATCCCGATCGGTCGTGGTCACGTCGGCCGAGACCGGATTCTCGACCGGCGCGCTCCACGACGGGGCGAGCGCGATGGCGACGGCGGCCGCGGCCGCCACCGCGAGCACACCGACGCCGATCCCGATCGCCGCAACCGGGACGGCAGCGGTGCCGGCGCCCCCCGCGCCGACACCCCCGCCGGAGGCGCCCCCCGGCGCCTGTCCCCCGGAGCCGGATGCCCCGCCACCCCCGGTGGGCGATCCGGCGACCACCGATGCCGCGGCCGGGGCGGCATCGGAGGCATAGGCAAGGGCCCCAGCCCCGCCTAGGACAAGTGGCAGCAGCACCAGACGGAGCTTCTGCGACACGTGCTCGAGGTCGGCCGCGACGATGCGGCACGCCTGACATTCCTGCAGGTGGGCGTCGAGGCGCCGGCGGTCGCCGCGCTTGACGGGCTTCTTCTCGCTGGCCACGAGCAGCTCGCACACCCACCGGCACTCGGCGGGACGGGCCGGGTCGCTGATGTGCGCCTGCAGCCACGCCTGCTTGAACCCCTCGCGAGCGCGGTAGGCGAGCGCCGACACCGCGTTCGCGCTCATGCCGAGCAGCGGCGCGATCTCGCGCGGCTTCATGCCTTCGACCTCGACGTACCAGAGCAGCTCACGCCAGCGCTCCGGCAGCTCTCGGAACGCCTGAGCCAGCACCGACCGGTCGGCGACGAGCTCGGCGAACTCGGCCTCGGACTCCGACGCGCGCTCGTCGAGGTCGTCGAGCGGGGTCTCCTGCGTGCGGCGGCCCCACGACGCCGCGACGTTGCGGATGGTGGCGAACAGGTACGGCCGGAACCCCTCGTGCGGCCCGCCGCCCTTGCGGATCGCCGAGAGGATCGACGTGAACGCCTCCGAGACGATGTCGTCGGGGTCGACGTTCGGGCTGACGGCCCGCGCCGCGCTCCGGCCGCTCGCGACGTGGCGCTCCCACAGCACCGCATAGGCGGCGTTGTCGCCGGCGCGCGTGGCGAGGACGAGCTGCTCGTCCGAGCGCTCTCGCAGCGGGCCCTCGGCGACGGCACGGATGGGGGTGGTCACTTGTCTCCTCGCCGGTCGGCGCTTCAGGGCTCGGCCGGCGACGGCAGATCGGCGCCAGGCTAGCGATACGCGCTGGGAAACCGCTGGTGAGCGGGCCCTCACGCGATAGGGGGTCACACAGCAAGACGCCCGCGGAACGCGATCATGACGCGCACCACGAAAAAAGTTCGAGAGGGATCGGGGCGAGATGCGGATGCCGCCGATCGCGGCATCCGCACCGTCAGAAGATCATCGGACGATCGTCGTCGTCCTCGCCCTCGAGGTCCAGGTCGACGACGACCGGCACATGGTCGCTCGGGGCCTCGCCCTTGCGCTCGTCGCGGTGGATCGTCGCGCCGGTGACGGCGTCAGCGATCGCGTGCGAGCCGAGGATGAAGTCGATGCGCATGCCCTCGTTGCGGGGGAAGCGCAGCTGCTTGTAGTCCCAGTAGGTGTAGCCGGTCGGGATGAGCGGGCGCACGACGTCCTGCAGGCCCGCCGCCTCGAGGGCCGCGAACGCCTCGCGCTCGGGCGGCGACACGTGCGTGGCGAAGCCCTGGACGACGGTCGGGTCGCCGTTGTCGGCATCCGTCGGGGCGATGTTGAAGTCGCCCACCAGCGCCAGCGGCAGATCCGGGTTCGCCGCC
>NZ_JBQCIP010000072.1:0-2769 GCF_051953575.1 Microbacterium sp. | reverse complement strand
ACGATGCGACTTACGCGGCGTTGACGACGCCGCCCAGAACGTCGTAGAGCTCCTTCGCCTCAGCGTCGTTCACGGAGACGACCAGACGGCCCCCACCTTCGAGCGGCACGCGCACGATGATGAGTCGGCCCTCCTTCACGGCCTCCATCGGCCCGTCTCCGGTTCTCGGCTTCATGGCTGCCATTGCGGCTCCTTTACATCGATGGTCTGCCAGACAAGTTTATCGTGAGGGTACAGACACCGGGGTACGCCTGTGGAAAGCGGCATCCATTTTTCGACATCAAGGCACCTGCCAGGCTGTATTCCCCAACGCGTACATGTTGTAGATCCACCACCACTGGCCGACGAGACACGCCACGAGCACGCCGATCCGCCACACGCGGGAGCGCGGCACCGCGAACGCCCCCCACAGCGGCGCGAGCGGCACAAGCAGGCGGAACAGACTCGACTGCGGGAAGAAGACGAGCAGGAGGTAGAACAGGTAGCTGGCACTCCACAGCCGGATCTCGACGCCCAGCCGCTTCACCTGCGGAAGGAACAGCAGGGCGCACGCGATCGCGACGACGACCGCCCCGACCGCGACGTACCCCCAGGCGACCGGCAGATGCCACATCGTGCCGAACCAGAAGTGGATGCCGGCGGCGAACGCATCGAACGGCGCGAAGCTCGCATCGCCCAGGATCCAGTTGCGACGCCACGCGAGCTCCGTCGACAGGTACGCGCCCGGATCCCCGGTCGCCCACCCGGCGATCAGCTGCCACGCGAATCCGGCGACCGCAGCAAGCAGCCCCAGGACGACGATGTGCGCGATCTCACGGCCGCCGAGCGGCTCGCGGCGCCGGTTCCACCAGCGCCAGATGCCGAACAGCGCGAGGAACAGCGAGAAGGCGAGCACTCCCGGGCGCGTGAACGCCATGAGCGGGATGAGCAGGTACAGCCAGCCGTATCGCCGGCGCATCACGCACCAGATCGCGCAGAACAGCCAGAGAAGGTTCAGCGTCTCGGCGTAGCCCACCTGGAACAGCGCTGCCAGCGGGCCGCAGGCGAAGAACACGACGGCCCACGTCGCCGCGGACGTGTCGAGGCGCAGGCGTAGCATCCGGTACAGGATGAGGGATGCCGCATACCCCGCCACGAGTGAGACGATCACGGCGCCGGCCGCCCATTGTCCGAAGGGGATCGAAACCAATTGCGAGAGGTACGGGTAGATCGGCAGGAAGGCCCACGCGTTCTCGGCCACCTGCCCGGTCTCGGTGAGCGGGAGCGTCGTCGGATAGCCCGAGTAGCCGATCAGCCAGTACCACGTGCCATCCCAGGCAACGACGGTCGATGCAAGATTCGCGTCGGGCCCCATCCGTGTGCCGAAGCCCGAGAGCTCAGCCGCGAGGAACAGGAAGAACGTCGTGATCAGGCGCGCGGCGACGTAGATCACAGCGATGCGCAGGGCCGCCCGCGCGGGGCGGGGCGACGCCGTCGGGGCGGGCGCGACCGAGGACGCGTCAGCCACGAGGACTCAGCTGCCCGCGAGCCAGGCGCGCAGGCCCCGCTCGACTGCCTCGATCTGGGCGATCGGCACACGCTCCTCGTCGTGGTGCGCCAGGCTCGGATCCCCCGGTCCGTAATTGACGGCGGGCACGCCCAGCGCGCTGAACCGCGCGACGTCGGTCCACCCGTACTTCGGGCGCGGTTCGGCGTGCACCGCAGCGAGGAACTCCTGTGCGAGCGGTGCGTCCAGGCCCGGGCGCGCACCTGCGGCACCGTCCACGACCTCCACCTCGAACCCGTCGAAGACCTCACGCACGTGCTGCTCCGCCTCGGCGAGAGTGCGGCTCGGAGCGAAGCGGTAGTTGATCTCGACTTCGCACAGGTCGGGGATGACGTTACCCGCGACGCCTCCGCGGATCCGCACGGCGTTGAGCCCTTCGCGGTAGACCAGCCCCTCCACCGGGACCTCGCGCGGTTCGTACGCAGCGAGGCGCGCCAGCACGGGCGCCGCCTTGTGGATCGCGTTGTCACCCACCCACGCGCGAGCACTGTGCGCGCGGACGCCATGCGTACGCACGATAGCGCGCAGGTTGCCGTTGCACCCGCCCTCCACAGCGCCGTTGGACGGCTCGCCGAGGATGGCGAAGTCGCCCTGGAACAGGTCCGGCCGCGTTCGCGCCAGACGGGTGAGGCCGTTGAGGTCGGCGTCGACCTCTTCGTGGTCGTACCACATCCAGGTGATGTCGACGCGGGGCTCGGTGAGCTCGGCCGCGAGCTTCAGCTGCACGGCAGTGCCGCCCTTCATGTCGACCGTGCCACGGCCCCAGATGACGGGGACGCCGTCGAACTCGAGGTCGCGCGTCGGAAGGTTGCCGTTGATCGGCACGGTGTCGATGTGGCCGGCGATGACGACCCGCTGCGCACGCCCCAGATTCGTGCGCGCGACGATCGTGTCGCCGTCGCGATAGACATCGAGGTGCGGCAGCGCCGAGATGGCGTCGTGGACGGCGTCGGCCAGTACACGCTCGTCACCGGAGACGCTCGGAATGTCACAGATGTTCCGGGTGAGTTCGACGGAGGACACAGTGAGATCGAGCGACGCCATTGTTCGAGTCTACCCAGCGACATGCGGCCCTCTTGCCTGTCGGCGTGGGCTGTTAACGCGGAATGGCCACCCAGGGTGTGGGTGGCCATTCCGTGAATGGGTGTCCGGCGGTGTCCTACTCTCCCACAGGGTCCCCCCTGCAGTACCATCGGCGCTGAGAGGCTTAGCTTCCGGGTTCG
>NZ_JBQCIP010000071.1:0-3585 GCF_051953575.1 Microbacterium sp. | reverse complement strand
TTCGATCTGCGGGTCTGTCAGGGTGAGGGTCACGACGGGACGGCCGTGGCCGTCGGCGAGCACGGCTGCATCACCGGCGGCCTGCGCCTGGATCAGCTGGCCGAACGTGAAGGGACGCTCCGGGATCTCGAGGTCGACGTCGGTCTGCTCGAGGATCTGCAGGAACACGCCGTTCGCGGGACCGCCCTTGTGGTACTGACCGGTCGAGTGCAGGAACCGGGGACCCCAGCCGAACGTGGTGGGGCGGCCGGAGTCGGCGGCGACCAGTTCGCGCAGGCCTTCCAGCTGCGGAAGCTCCAGGCGGTTCACGTACGCCTGGATGCTGACGTAGCCGTCCTCGGGCAGGCGCGCCCAGAGGGCGTCCAGCACGCCGGCGACGGTCCCGGATGCGGCCAGCGCGGGGTCCGAGACACGCACCTCGACGCCCTCGACGGCGAACGCCGGGGGAGTGGGCTCGGGGCGCGCGTCCAGCAGGCCGCGAGCGGCCACCTTGGCGGACTCGACGTCGGGCTGGTCGAACGGGTTGATGCCCAGCATCCGTCCCGCGATCGCCGTCGCGTACTCCCAGACCACGAACTGCCCGCCGAGCGAGCCGCTCACGAGGACCTCGCCCTCGTGGTGCTCGAACAGGTGGAACTGCTTCGCCTCGTCGACGAACCGCACGATCTGCAGATCGGCCGGCTTCGCGTCGACCTCGGGGGAGACCGGCAGCAGGACGACCGGGAGGATGCCGGTGCCCGCCTTGCCCGTCGACTCGGCGACGAGCTGCTCGATCCAGTCCGGAAGGCCCACGATGTGCGTGCCGTCGGTGATGAGTCCCAGCTTGTCCTTGCGGGGCTCGCCGCCGGCGATCGCCGCGGCCAGCACGAGAGCGGGGTTGTCGGGGCTGTCGATCGCGACTTCGAGGAGCGATGCCTCGGCCTCATCGAGCAGCTCCGAGATGTCTGCGCCGGCCAGACCCGCGGGGACGAGTCCGAACGCGGTGAGCGCCGAATACCGGCCGCCGACGGCCGGGTCGGCGTTGAACACCGTGTAGCCGTCCGCGCGCGCGGACTGGTCCAGCGGCGAACCGGGGTCGGTGACGACGACGATGCGTTCGGCGGGGTCGATCCCCAGGTCGCGGAAGGCCGCCTCGAACGCACGCTTGGCCGAGTCCGTCTCGACGGTGGAGCCGGACTTCGACGACACCACGAGCACGGTCCGGGTGAGGTCGCCGCCCTCGGCGTCGCCGTCGATCGCGGCGAGCACCTGGCCGGGCGCCGTCGAGTCGAGGATCACGAGCGGCACGCCGGACGTCTGCGCGATGACCTCCGGCGCGAGCGACGATCCGCCCATGCCGGCCAGCACGACGCGCGTGACGTTCTGTGCACGCAGCCGCTCGCGCAGGGCGAGGATCTCCGGCACGAGCGGGCGCGAGACGCTGACCGCCTCGACCCACCCGAGACGCTGGGACGCCTCGGCCTCGGCGTCGGGTCCCCACAGGGACGCGTCGCCTGCGGTGATCCCCGAAGCGACGAGACTCGCCACGAGGCC
Organism: Microbacterium sp.; assembly: GCF_051953575.1. GTDB lineage: Bacteria > Actinomycetota > Actinomycetes > Actinomycetales > Microbacteriaceae > Microbacterium. The sequence goes on along the minus strand of NZ_JBQCIP010000071.1, from coordinate 2,052 downwards.
CGGGAGCGTCTCGTCGACGACGGACTTGACGTGTCCGCTGAGGTGGATGTCGAAGCTCATCGTGCAGCCTGGACGGCATCCTCGAGCGCCGTCTTCACGGTGCTCTGCAGGTCGTGCCACGAGGCGATGAACTTCGACACGCCCTCGTCCTCCAGCACCTGGGTGACGTCGGCGAAGTCCACGCCGACCGCGGCGAGGCGGTCGAACACCTCGTGCGCGCCGGCGTAGGTGCCGGTGACGGCGTCGCCGGCGACCTGGCCGTGGTCGAAGGTCGCCTCGAGCGTCTTCTCGGGCATCGTGTTGACGGTGCCCGGGGCGACGAGCTCGGTGACGTACAGCGTGTCGGGGAGCGCCGGGTCCTTGACACCGGTCGACGCCCAGAGCGGGCGCTGGACGTGTGCGCCAGCCTCGGTGAGTGCCTTGGCGCGGTCGGTCGCGAACTGCTGCTCGAAGAGCTCGTACGCGAGGCGCGCGTTGGCGACGCCCGCCAGCGACTTCAGCTCCTCGCCCTCGACGTTGCCGATCGCCGCCAGGCGCTTGTCGACCTCGGTGTCGACGCGCGACACGAAGAACGAGGCGACCGAGTGGATCTTCGCGACGTCGTGACCGTTCGCCTGGGCCTGCTCGAGACCGGCGAGGTACGCCTCGATGACCTCGGCGTAGCGCTCCAGGCTGAAGATCAGCGTGACGTTCACCGAGATGCCCTCGGCGAGCACCGCGGTGATGGCGGGAAGACCGGCCTTGGTCGCGGGGATCTTGATGTGCACGTTGGGGCGGTCGACCTTGGCCCACAGCTCCTTGGCCTGCGCGATCGTCGCGTCGGTGTCGTGCGCGAGGTCCGGCGAGACCTCGATCGACACGCGGCCGTCGACACCGTCGGTGGCCTCGTAGACGGGGCGGAAGATGTCGGCGGCATCCCGTACGTCATCCGTCGTCGCGGCGAAGATCGCGTCGTCGACCGACGCGCCGGCCGCCGCCAGCTCGGCGATCTGAGCGGCGTAGGAGTGGCCGCCGCCGCCGATCGCGCCCTGGAAGATCGTCGGGTTCGTCGTGACGCCGGAGACGTTGCGCGTCGAGATGAGCTCGGTCAGGTTGCCCGACGTGATGCGCTCGCGCGACAGGTCGTCCAGCCAGATGCTCACGCCTGCGGCGACCAGCTTCTCGGTGGGGGTGCTCATGCTGGGTTCTCTCCTCGTGCTTACAGCGCCGCGGCGGCCGCGATGGTCTCGCGGGCGGCTTCGACGACGTGCTCGGCGGTGATGCCGAACTTCTGGAACAGGGTCTTGTAGTCGGCGGATGCGCCGAAGTGGTCGATCGCGACGGAGCGGCCGGCGTCGCCGACGATGCCCCTCCACGACAGCGCCGAGCCGGCCTCGACCGACACGCGCGCCTTGACGGCGGCCGGCAGCACCTTCTCGCGGTACGCGTCGTCCTGCTCGGCGAACCACTCCAGCGAGGGGGCCGACACGACACGGGCGTTGACGCCGTCGGCGGCCAGGGTCTCGCGCGCCGCGACGGCGAGCTGCACCTCGGAGCCGGTCGCGATGAGGATCACGTCCGGCGTGCCGTTCGGGGCCTCGGCCAGGATGTACGCGCCCTTGGCGACGCCGTCGGTCGACGCGAACACGTCGCCCGATGCCTCGCCCTCGCCCCGCGCGAACACCGGGATGTTCTGGCGGGTCAGCGCGATGCCCGACGGGCCGCCCTGGCGGCGGACGATCTCGAGCCACGCGGCCGAGGTCTCGTTCGCGTCGGCCGGGCGCACGAGGGTGAAGTTCGGGATGGCGCGGAGCGTCGCGATCTGCTCGACCGGCTGGTGCGTCGGCCCGTCCTCGCCGAGAGCGACCGAATCGTGGGTCCAGACGAAGATCGAGGGGATGTCCATGAGCGCGGCCAGACGCACCGACGGGCGCATGTAGTCGCTGAAGATCAGGAACGTGCCGCCGAACGGACGCGTCGGCCCATGCAGCTTGATGCCGTTGACGATCGCACCCATGGCGTGCTCGCGGATGCCGAAGTGCAGCACGCGGCCGTAGGGGTCGCCCGACCACT
>NZ_JBQCIP010000070.1:0-25565 GCF_051953575.1 Microbacterium sp. | reverse complement strand
GAGCTGCCGCCGTTCCTGTCGGGCCGGTCGCTCGTGGTGATCGACGGGGCGATCGAAGAGACGGATGCCGCGGCATCCGCTCTGCTCGAGCCGCTGCGCGCGCTGCAGCCCGAGATGGACACCTTCGCCCGCATCCCGGCGCCCGCACTCGTACAGGTGCACATGGACCCGCCCGAGCCCTCGCCGTCGGCGACGTGGCACGCGATGCTCGGCGAGCTGCCAGCCGAGGCGGTCGACGCGTTCGTGGCCGCCGCCGACGAACCGGGACTCTTCGTGCACGAGCTGCGCCACCTGGGTGGCGCGCTGAACCGTCGCCCCGAGGCCGGCGGCGCGATCGCCTCGCTCGCGGGGCAGTACGCCCTGCACGCGGTCGCGATGGTGCCGGTGCCCGAGGCGGCACCCGCGGCGACGGCGGCCGTGCGCGCGGCAGTCGCAGCGCTGGCCGCCTGGCACACCGACGCGCTGGCGCTCACCTTCATCGACGCGCCGGACGCGGACCGCGCCCTCGGGTTCGGCGCGGCGCGGGCGCGCCTGCGTCAGTTGAAGCTCGACTACGACCCCGCGAACCTGTTCGCCGCCGCGCGTCCGGTCTGACCCTGGGTCGGGGGTGCGTCACGTGCGTGACGCACCCCCGACGTCCGACCGCTCAGGCCGCGGCCTGACGAACCTCGGCCGCGACGTCGGCGGGTGAGCCGCGCCACGGCGTGCCGTGCCCGGGCAGCACCCACGACGCCGGCAGCCCCGCGAGGCGGTCGAGCGAGGCCAGCGCCTCGGCGGGGTCGTCGGTGAAGGGGGCGGGCTGGAGCCCGGCGCGGCCGGTCAGCACGTGGCGCGTGGTGAGCGCGTCGCCGACGAACACGGCGTCGGCGAGCTCCGAATAGACGGCGATGCTTCCGGCCGAGTGCCCCGGCATCCCGACGATCACCGGCGAGCCGGGCAGGTCGAGCACGTCGCCGTCGTGCACCTCGACCACTTCGGTCACGTACTTCGTCGGCATGGCGCGCTTGCGCAGGGCGTACCCGAAGAACCCGAGGGTGGGGCCGAGCTTCATGGGGGGCATCTCGACCTTGCCCTTCTCTCCCGTGCGGGCGCGCTCGGCGTCGGCCTCGTGCACATAGACCGGGACGCCGTGGTCGCGGCGCAGTCGTTCGGCGAATCCGATGTGGTCGCTGTCGCCGTGGGTGAGCACGACGCCCTTGACGTCGGCGGGGGTGAGGCCGAGGACCTTCAGCTCGCGGACGAGATCGCCGTAGTGGCCGGGAAGTCCGGCGTCGACGACGGTGACGCCCTCGTCGGTCACGATGAGGTAGGCGGCGACGATGTCGTTGCCGATGCGGTGGAGGTGGGGTGCGAGCTTCATGACGATCCTTCTGGTGTCGGTGCCGCGGGGGATTGGCATGGCTACGATACGTAGCTATGATGGCTACTGTCAATAGCCATCGAGAGGATGCCTCATGCCGACGCCGGAGCGCACGACGAACGCCGAGATCATCGCCGCCGCGCGCGACCTGCTCGAGGACGCGGGGCTCACAGGGCTCACGATGCAGCGCGTCGCCCAGCAGGTAGGCGTGCGGGCGCCCTCTCTCTACAAGCGTGTGCGCGACCGCGACGCCCTCGTCGCAGCCGTCGCCGAGGCGACCGTGGCCGACCTGACCGGGCGGCTGGAGGCATCCGATCGCTCCCTCGAAGGCCTCGCGCGCGCCTACCGCGCCTTCGCGCACGACCGGCCCGAAGGGTTCCGCCTGATGTTCGGCGGCACGGCGCCGCGGGAGTCGCTCGATCGCGCGGGGCTCATGATCGTGCGCAGCGCGGGCGAGCTGGCGGGAGAGGAACACGCCCTGGATGCCGCACGCCTCGTGACCGCGTGGGTCACCGGGTTCGTGCAGATGGAGCTCGCCGGGTCGTTCCGCCTCGGCGGCGACGTCGACGCAGCCTTCGACTACGGCCTGGCGGCGCTGCGCCGCGGACTCGGAGCCTGACCCCGAGCCCGCGGCGCAGCCTGCTCACGCCGCCCGGCGCGTCCGGTGCACGGTGAGGCTCGCCGGTCCCGTGAGCTCCGACGACACCAGATCGAGCTGCACGGCATCCCCGAACAGGCGGCGGCCCTCGCCGACGGCCGTCGGGAAGGTGATCAGGCGGTACTCGTCGATGAGGTCGGCCTCGCGCAGCGCCGTCACCACCGAGTGGCTGCCGATCACCACGACATCGCGTTGCGCGACCGTCGCCGACGCCCAGTCGACCAGGTCGCCCGACAGGGCGTGCGAGTTCTCCCACACGTCGTCCGGAAACGGACGGCTCGTCACGACCGCCTTCTCTGCCCGGTTCATCGCTTGCGCGAACACGTTGTCGCGTGTCGGCCACAGCTTCGAGAAGTGGTCCCACGTGCGGCGCCCGAACAGCAGCACCCCGGTGTCGTAGATGTCGCCGAGCCGGAACTTGTCGCCCGCCACCCCTTCCGGCCCGTAGGCCATCGCCCACCCGCCGAAGGGTGTGCCACCGCGGCCGTCCGGATCCTCGACCACCCCGTCCAGGGTGATGTACTGCACGACGATCAGTCGTCCCATGTCGTCCTCCTCGTTCGCCCGCTCCGGCGGGTTCACAGGCATATACGGATGGGATGCCGCGAACTCATCGCACCGCGGCGGATTCGTTCTCCAGCAGCGCGAACAGGCGCGGATCCTGGTACACGAGCACGTGCCGGATCGCGCCCGATGCGTCGCCGTCGAACAGCTGGACGGTATGCGGCTGCGCACCGTCCGGCGTGAGGCGCGAGAGCAGGATGCCGCGCTGGCCGTTCGCCGAGACGGGGGTCGTCCGCCACGACGTCCCGCGACGTGCGAAGAAGTCCGCCATGAAAGCGCGGTAGGTGTCGCGGCCCGTCGACCATGCGGGCACCGGGGGCATCTCGAACACGAGGTCGTCCGACACGAGGGCCGCCAGCGCCGCGACATCGGCCCGCTCGATCGCCCGCGCGTACCCCTCGACGGCCGACGGTGCGAGGTCGTGCGGACGCCGGGTGCCGGCAGAGATCGCCGCACGGGCGCGCTGCAGCGCGGAGTTGGCCGAAGCGACCGACACCTCCAGCACCGCCGCCGTCTCGGCCGCCGACAGGCCGATCAGGTCGCGCAGCACGTACGCACCCCGCTGCAGCGGCGACAGGGACTGCAGCATGGCTGTGACGGCGAGGCGGACGTCGCTGCGCCGCTCCGCCGCCGCCTCGACCTCGGATGCCGCCACCCAGCCGGTCGGCGCCGGCATCAGCCACGGCACGTCGAACGCGGGGACCAGCGGCGCGCCGACCTCGATGCCAGGTGCCTGCAGGTCGCGGGGGAGCGGGCGGCGCGGCGTCTCACGCAGCCGGTCCACGCACACGTTGCGGGCGATGCGGAACGCCCACGTGGCGAGGGTCGCCCGCGTCGGATCGAACGAGGCACGCGCCCTCCAGGCGCGCTCCATCGCGTCCTGGACGGCATCCTCCGCCTCGAACGGCGAGCCGAGCATCTGGTAGCAGAACGCGAGCAGCCGCGGTCGCAGCTGCGCGAGCTCATCGACGTCGAACGTGCTCACAGCGCGAGCATAGAGCGCGCCGGCGACGTCAGGCTCCGGCGGGGTCGGCGTGACGTCGTCGAGGGTCTCCTGAGCCCGACCCGGCCCTGTTCTGAACTCGCTGGTCGGCTCGCAGGGTAGTCGTGCGTCAGCGCTTCTTGGGTCCGTCGGCGGGCGGCTGGTACTTGATGAGGCCGCCTGCGACCAGGAACACGACCGCCGCGATCGGCTGCGCGGCGACCCACACCGGGCCGCTGAACTCGAACGGATAGATCGGGTTCCAGATGACGGCGATCGCGGCGAACACCGGCAGCCACCACCACTGCTTGGCCTGGATCGCGAACCATCCGACGATGACCGCGAAGATGGCGACCACGAAGCGGATGAGCAGGAACCAGTCGTTGCCGATCAGCAGCGGTGCGAGGAACAGAGCGATCGCCGCCAGAATCCCCGGGGCGAGCGCATTGCGCTGGTACGCGACGGGCTGCGGGGTGCGTGCACTCATGCCTCGATCCTTTCACCTCGAGTCATGAGCGCCCGCAGCGGGAGGCAGGATCACCCCCTCACTGCAGGCAGAACTCGTTGCCCTCGGGATCCTGCAGCTGGAAGTAGTACTCGGGCCAGGGACCCCACTGCTGATCGACCACGCGGACGACGCTGGCCCCCAATCCGACGAGCCGGTCCTTCTCGGCGTCGAGGATCTCTTTGTGCGTGCGAGGGTCGTCGGGGTCGCGGGGCACGTTGACGTCGAGATGGATGCGGTTGCGCCCGGCCTTGGGGCCATCGGCGTGGTGGAAGAACAGTCGCGGCCCGACCCCCTCCGGATCCTCCGCGAGTGCGCGTCTGTCGAGATCGTCCGCCGTCAGCCCGGAGTCGAGCAGCTCCTGGCGCAACGGGTCCTCCCACTCCGCAGCCGGATAGCCGAACACCGCCGACCAGAAGTGCGCGAGCGCGCGGGGGTCATCCGCGTAGAACGTGATGTTGCCGAGTGTCGCCATCGTCCGCCTCCTGCCTCGCACAGCACCTTCGCAGGGGCCTCCGACACTGCGCAACGGCCGGTCGCAACTTCTTCGGGCGAAGGCCGTCAGCGGTGGGATCCGCGAGCCAGTCCAGAGAGCGGGCCCACATCATCCCCAGCGGGTGAGCCGCCGCGCGTGACCGCCGAGTAGCGTGTGCGCCACGGTGCCGCGAGGGAGGACGCTGTGGGGAACGAGCCGGTGAAGAGATGGACGCTCACGACAGGCGCGGTGATAGGAACGGTGGTCCTCGCGATCGGCCTCAGCGGCTGTGCGGGCGAGACGTCGCCCGTCGATCGTGCCCAGTCCCGCGTCGCCGCGAAGGAGAAGGCGCTCACCCAGGCGGAGCAGGATGCCGCCGACGCGGCGAACGCCTTCTGCGATGCGAGCAAGGACTACATCCTCGCTCTCGACCGCTACGGCGACGTGCTCCACGAGACGCAGCCGACGGTCGGCGACGTCCGCGCCGCAGGCGCCGACCTGGCGCAGCCCCGGGAGGACGCCTTCGACGGTGCACAGACCGCGATCGACGCCCGCCAGCAGGTCGCAGTAGCGCAGGCGGAGCTCGCCGACGCGCAGGCGGCGCTCGAGCAGGCCGAGGCCGGGCCGACGGGCACCCCATCCGCGGTCACGCCGCAGCCGGCCCCCACGCAGGCGGTGCCCGACGCCGTCGTCCAACGTGTCGAACAGGCCGAGTCGGACTTCGCCGACGCACAGGGCGCGATCACCGACGACACCCCGTTGGCCGATGCATCCGAGCGGTTCAACAGCGCTGTCGTCGCCCTCGAGTTCTCGTGGATGCGGCTGTACGCCGACGCGGGATGCATCGCCGACGACCAGGTGCTTCAGGCCCAGCAGGCGGTCAGCGCGTACACGTCGGCGCTGCAGCAGGATCTGGCGGATGCCGGGTACTACGCGGGGGCGGTCGACGGCGTGTACGGCCCCGAGACCGTCGGTGCGGTCGAGAGTCTTCAGAGCATCCACGGACTGCCGGTGACGGGAACCGTCGACGACGCGACCGCGGCCGCGCTCCAGGCCGATCTCGCGGCGCTCGGCGGCGCGGCGGTGCAGGAGTCGATCGCGAGCACCGCGGCGGTGCAGCACACCCTCAAGCTGCTCGGGTTCTGGGACGGGCCGGTGGACGGGGTATGGACGCCCGAGCTCACGGATGCCGTGGTCGAGCTGCAGACGAAGCTCGGGGTCGAGCCGACCGGTGCCGTTGATGCGGCTACGGTCAGCGCGCTCGAGAAGGCACTCGAAGAGCTCGCCCAGCCGCCGTCGCAGGACCCGACGCCGTCACCGTCGCCGTCGAGCTGAGGCATGCTGCTCGCGGCGGCACGGCATCTCGCCGCATCCGCCTCCACGGGCGTGTCGGGAGCGCCGACGATTGCCCAAAGCGTCTGCCATGGAGCAGGATCGGCTCGAGTCCTTGCGTGTGGTCTCGCGTCGATGCTCGAGGATGGAGGCGGCCGGTGGGCGAATTCGAGACGCTGCCGCTGGGTGTGGTGCACACCGATCACCGCGGCGTGGTCTCCCGGGCGAACCCCTGGTTCGTGGAGTGGGTCGGCTGCGCCGCCGATGAGGTCATCGGCCGACCGTTGGACGCCTTCCTCGTTCACGCGGACGGAGACTTCTTCCCTACCGCGGAGGGGACCGGCCCCTGGATGATGCTGGATTCCGCCACGCAGCAACGAGCGTTGATGATGAGCCGGCATCGAGACGGCGACGGCGAGATGCTGGTGCTCACCGAGGCGTCCGAACGGTTCCGTCTGCTCGCGGGCCTGCGTCAGCGGTACATGCTCGCGGATCGCACACGGGCGCGCCTGGAGCTGCTCATGGACTCGTCGGTCGCCTTCGCGACCGCGGCCACCGAGCAGCGCCTCGCGGATGTCCTCGCCGACACCACCTCCCGGGCCTACCGCGCCGAAGAGTCGAGCGTGTTCCTCCGGCAGGCCGACCGGCCCTCGCTGGCGGCGGCCGGCCGGAATCCGCTGAGCGACCACTTCGACGTCGACGCGCTGCTCTCGATGAACTCCACGGAACGGCGGGTGGTCACCATCGCCGATGAGGAGTCCGCGGAGCGGCTGCTGCCCGGGCTCGCGGCTGCCATGCAAAAGGCCGGACTGCGAGCGCTGATCTCGACGTCGCTCCACCACGAGGACTTCGAGTTCGGCTCGTTCGTCAGCTGGTTCCATCACGAGAGGATCTTCGACGACGAGGCCGCCCCGCTCGCGGAAGCCCTCGCCGGACAGGCCGCACAGGCTCTGGCCACACTGCGCCTGCAGGCGCGGCTCGCCCACGCCGCCCTCCACGACGAGATGACGGACCTGCCCAACCGGCGCCTGCTGGAGATGCAGATGGGCAAGATCGTCGGTCCTGCCGGGCACGCCGCATTGTTCATCGATCTCGATGGGTTCAAGGAGATCAACGACCGGTTGGGGCATCAGGAAGGCGACAGGGTGCTCCGCGAGGCCGCGCGGCGACTGAGATCCTCGCTGCGCCCTGACGACCTCGTGGCGCGCTACGGAGGGGACGAGTTCGTCGTCGTCTGCCCCATCAGCGACCCCTCCGACGCCTCGGTGGTCGCCGAGAGGATCCTTCTGGCGATCCGAGATTCACCGGACGACGCCAGGCCGATGGGAGCGAGCATCGGCGTCGCCGTCGCGCTGCCCGGCACAGCTGTCTCGGTGGAACGGCTCATCCGCCTGGCCGACGTCGCCATGTACAGGGCCAAGGGCGCGGGCGGGAACCGGATCGAGTACGCCGCGGACGCCCTCGGGATTCACTGACCGTCTGCGCCTGATCGCCTGCCAAGCGCTGCCCAGCCCACAGCCCCCGATCCGGCGGTGACGCCGGCGAGGACGAGCAGCGCGGCGGGGAGCGTCCACGCGGTGGCGACGGCGCCCACGAGCAGCGGACCGCCGGCGTCGCCGAGCTCCCGGCCGAGCTCGGCGTTGCCCATCGTGCGGCCCATCCGCTCCTCGGGCGTCGCCGCGGCGAGGTGCGCGAACGCGAGTGGAGTCACCGTGCCGACCATGGCGCCATAGGCGACGGCGGCGGCGAACAGCGTGACGACCGCCGGCGCGAGCGCGAGCCCGACGGTCGCGGCCGCGGCGACGGCAAGGCCGATCGCGGCGCCGGCGCGGGTGGTGATGCGCCCGGCGTCCCGCAGCGGCCCGATGAGCGGCTGCAGGGCGGTGGAGACGAGCGCCAGGACGGCGACTGCGGCGGCACCGGCCAGCGGGTGCAGGTCGAGGCGGGTCGCGAGCAGCGGAAGGAATCCGACAGCGACTCCGAGGACGGCCGTGCTGGTCGCCAGCAGCAGCGTAGGCACGAGGAAGCTGCGCTCCGTGGTCTGCCGGACGAGGTCGAGGAGGGTGTACCGGGGGCGCGGCACCACAGGCAGCGCCGGCATCGCGAACAGCACCCAGATCGCCGCCCCCGCCGCGAGTGCCCCCAACGCGACGTACAGCGATGGGATGCCGAGCGTGTAGGCGAGCGCGACGCCGATCAGCGGGCCGAGCACGTAGCCGAGGCTCTTCCACGCCCCGTACCGGCCGAAGTACCGGCCGAGCCGCTCCTTGCCGGCGAGCCTGGCGACGGCCGCGGACGACGCCGGCGAGAACGCGGAGGCCGCGGCGCCCTGACCGAGGCGGGCGATGGCCAGCACCAGGGGGGTGGGGCTGATGAGCGCGATGAGGGATGCCCCGACGAACCCGAGAAGCCCGCCGACGATGACTGGTTTGGCGCCGATCCGGTCGCTCAGCGCGCCGAAGATCGGCTTCAGGAACACCTCGGCGACGTCGTACAGGGCGAGCACGGCGCCGAGGCCGAGCAGCGAGAGGCCGATGTCGTCGGACTCGGACCCGAGCACGCTCGCGACCCCGTGTGCGCCGAAGGCCGTCGTGAACCCCGCGAGGTACAGCGGCGCCAGGCTCGACGGTCGCAGATCGGTTCTCGCCACGCCTCTGACCGTAACGTGCGACGGGAGGGTCCGGGCACGGGTGAGTAGGCTCCGCGTGTGGAGATCCTGTTCGAGTTCCTGCCGTCGCTGGTCGGGATCCTCGTGCTGACCCTGGTCGCCACGGTGACGCTCTTCGCCTTCCGCGTCCCCGGGAGGTTCGCGCCCGCCGCCGCCATCGGGCGGGGTGCAGTCCAGCTCGCGGCGATCAGCGTGATCCTCACCGGCGTGATCAGCGATCCGGCCTGGATCCTCGTGGTGCTGATCGTCATGTTCACGATCGCCTTCTGCGTCGCATCCGGACGCATCGGCTGGTCGTGGCGTGCGGCGGCGACGATGTCGTCCTCGATCGCGGCGGGGGTGGCGGTGACGCTGGTCGTCGTCTTCGCCACCGGCGCGTTGGAGTTCACCCCGCGGTACGCCCTGGCGATCGGCGCGATCATCATCGGCAACGCCATGAGCGTCGCCACATTGACGGGCCGGATGTTCACCACCGCCGTGGTCGACCACTGGGACGAGGTGGAGGGGTGGCTCGCCCTCGGCGCCACGCCCCGCGCCTCGACCGTGCAGCTCGCCCGCCGCGCGATCCGGGATGCCCTCATCCCGAGCATCGATCAGACGAAGACCACGGGGCTCGTGGTGCTTCCCGGTGCGTTCGTCGGCGCGATCTTCGGCGGGATCTCGCCGCTGGAGGCCGGGCGGTTCCAGATCATCGTGCTGGCGGGGATCATGGCGTGCGGGTCGATCACCGCCGGCCTCGTCGCGAGCTGGATGGGCCCCGTGCGGACGAAGCCCGCCGGGCTGCCCTGATAGCCCGAGACCCCCGGATCAGTCGGCTGCGCTCGCCGCCAGGACGTCCACCTCCGACGCCTCGGATTCGCGCCGCGACTTCAGCGTGGTCGACGCGGCCAGCGCGATCGCGAGGAATCCGGCGGCGGTGTAGGCCGCGTAGGAGCTCGCTGTCGTGAAGCTCTCCGCAGCGACATCGCCGATCTCAGCGGTCGCATCGTTCCCGCGCAGGGCGGGGATCGCGGCACCGGCGCTGTCGGTGACAGCGGCGACGATCTGGTCGCGCTGATCGGCGGGCACGCCCTGCAGCCGGCTGTCGAGGTTCGTTCCCAGAGCGCTGAACAGCACGGTGCCGAGGATGGCGACACCGAGCGCGGAGCCGACCTGCCGGGCGGTGCTCTGGGTGCCCGACGCCTGTCCGCTCCGATCGACGGGCACGTCGGCGAGAACCACGTTGGTCACCTGCGAGCTCGCCAGGCCGATGCCGAGGCCGTAGACGAAGAGCAGCCCCGCGATGACCGGCCACCCGGTGTCGGTGCCCAGCAGCACTCCGAGCACAAGCACGCCGATCAGCTCCAGGGCGACGCCGAGCCGCAGCATCCCGACCGGGCTCATGCGACGCGCGAGGCCGCTCACCACCCCCGTGGCCAGGAAGGAGCCGACCGCCAGCGAGACCAGGGCGAGGCCCGCCTGGAGGGCGTCGTAGCCGAGCACGTTCTGCATCCACATCGGAAGGACGAACAGCAGGCCGAGCTCGCCGAGACTCACGATCATGGCGACGAGGTTGCCGTTGCGGAAGCTGGTGAGCGAGAACAGCCCGAGCGGCAGGAGGGTGGATCTGCCGAGGCGTTCACGGCGTCGCTCCCACAGTAGGAAGCAGACCAGGGCGACGACGGCGACGACGAGCAGCAGCAGGGTGGGGGAGAGGTGCCACGGCCAGGTCCAGTCGCCGATGGTCACCGGGTCGTTCACGGTGATCCAGCCGAGCGTCCTGCCCTCGATCAGGGTGAACACGAGCAGCCCGATGGCGAGCACGCCGAGCAACGCGCCCAGGAGGTCGAACCTCTCGGGGTGTTCGGACTTCGACTCGCGGATGGTGAACGCCCCCGCGATGAGGACGAAGAGGCCGAAGGGCACATTGACGCCGAATGCCCAGCGCCACGAGAAGTCGGTGATCAGCCAGCCGCCCAGCAGTGGTCCGAGTGCGGCCATGCCTCCGATGATCGATCCCCAGATCGCGAAGGCGATGGTCCGGTCGCGCCCGCGGAAGCCGGCGTTGATGAGCGACATCGTGCCGGGCAGCACCATCGCTCCGCCGACGCCTTGCGCGACCCGTGCGGCGATGAGGGTGGCACCGTCGGGCGAGAGGCCGGCGGCGATCGAAGCGGTCGTGAAGACCGCGACACCGATCATCATCAGCAGGCGTCGTCCGATCCGGTCCCCGAGCGTGCCGAACGCGATCAGGAGGGCGGCGAAGACCAGGGTGTAGGACTCCTGGACCCACTGCACCTGGGTGGATGTGATGCCGAGGTCGTCGACGATCGCGGGGATCGCCACGTTGACGACGGTGGTGTCGACGATGATGAGCGACACGGCGATGCCGATGACGACGAGGCCGAGCCAGCGGCGAGTGGATGACATGCTCGCATCATACCGACACAACGTCGGTAAGATTCTGAGAGTGGCCGGGGCGCGTCCGGTGCCGCGTGGGATGATGGCGGGATGCCGAAGATCTCCGCTCCGACCGTGGCAGAGCATCGCGCCTCTCAGCGTGCCGCGCTGCTGCGGGCGGCGGCGCAGATCGTGACGGACGAGGGTGTCGACGCTCTGAAGCCGGCCGCCGTCACCGCGCGCGCGGGGCTGGCCCGGTCCAGCTTCTACGAGTACTTCGCATCGCGGGACGATCTCGTGGTCGCCATCGCCGTCAACGCGTTCGACGAGTGGGCCCGGGATCTCGAGGTGCAGCTCGCCGGTGCGGAGCCGGGCCTTCCGCGGTTGCGTCGCTATATCGATGCGACGATGGCGATGAGTGCCGACGGCAAGCATGGGCTCGCGACGGTGCTGCAGCAGGCCGAGATCTCGCCGCAGCGCATGGAGGATGTTCTCGCGTTGCACGATGCGCTGCTGCTGCCCCTCATGAGCGTGCTGAGGGATGCCGGAGTCGAGGATCTTCGATCGACCATCCCGCTCGTGAACGGCGTGCTGGGGGCGGCGGTCAAGCAGGTCTCGGAGGGGGTCGATGCTGAGGCGGTGGCTGACAGGGTGTTCCGCATGCTCACCGCCGGCATCCTCTCCTGATCGGCCGGATCGCCCTGCGTGATGTTGCTGACTTCATGTCGGCAAGCTTGGGACCTCGGGCAGTGACCTGAACGCGTGCGAGCGCCGTCAGGCCGCTCCGTCGACCGGGAGCAGTCGGTCGCGCGTCACGCCGATACGGCGGCGGTGGTAGGGAAGAGTCCGCGAACGGCGACGTAGCCGATCGCCGCGCCGGCGACCTGTGCGGCGATGAACGGCAACACCGACGAGGGCGCGATGCCGGCGAACGTGTCGGTGAACATGCGGGCCACCGTGATGGCGGGGTTCGCGAAGCTCGTGGACGACGTGAAGAAGTAGGCGGAGCCGATGTACGCGCCCACCGCCGGTGCCGCGAGGTGGGATCGTCCCGTGCGCACGAGCGCGAAGATCAAGAACACGAGGCCCGCCGTCGCGACGACCTCCGAGAGCAGCCGCGGGCCGTCGGCCCGCTCTGTCGCGCTCCATGCGACTGGAGGCACTGCGAACATCACGTTCGCGAGAATCGCGCCGGCGATGCATCCGAGGGTCTGCATCGGCAGATAAACGGCTGCCGTTGCCCAGTTCTTTCGATGAAGGGCGATGTCGACCAGCGAGACCACGGGGTTGAAGTGCGAGCCCGACACTGTGGCGAAGACGAGGATCAGCACCGCGAGACCGAGGGCGGTCGCGAACGCGTTCTCGAAGAGCTGCAGCCCGACATCCGTGGGGGAGAGCTGCTGAGCGGCGATTCCCGACCCGATGACGACCGCGGCGAGTCCTGCGCTGCCGAGGAACTCTCCCGCGGCAGCGCGGATGGGGTCGGTCACGAGGCGACGAGCAGCTGGGACACGCGGTCGAGCGCGCCCGGGACGAGCGTGAAGTACGCCCACGTGCCCCGCTTGCTCCGGGTCAGGAACCCCGCGTTCGTGAGGATCTTGAGGTGGTGCGAAACGGTCGGCTGGCTCAGGCCGACAGGCTCGATCAGGTCGCACACGCATGCCTCGGCGCCCTCCGATGCCGCGACGATCGACAGCAGACGCAGGCGAGTCGGATCTGCCAGGGCCTTCATCGTCGCCGCGAGCCGATCCGCCTCTTCCGCCGTCAGCGGTTCGCGAACCAAGGGCGCACAGCACGCGCCGGCGGTGATGTCGGTCACGTCGAGCATCGTGGTCATATATCGACAATAGTCGATATTGACAGGTGTCGATAGAGCGTTGCAGAATCAGACATCGAAGTTCATCGATATCACTGGAGGATGCTGTGACCCTGCTCGACCTGACTCCCCGCGTCGCCGACACGAGCCGCATGACGACACTGCCCGTCGCGATCATCGGTGCCGGACCCATCGGGCTGGCGGCCGCCGCCAACCTCGTCGAGCGCGGCATCGACTTCCTGATCTTCGAGGCAGGCGAAGAGGTTGCGGCCAGCGTGCGCTCGTGGGGGCACACGCGGCTCTTCTCGCCGTGGAAGCACCTCGTCGACCCGGCATCCCGTCGCCTGCTGGAGCAGCAGGGGTGGGTGCTGCCCGACCCCGAGCGTGCACCGTCGGGTGCCGAGCTCGTCGAGAAGTACGTCGCGCCGCTCGCCGCGCTGGAAGAGATCGCGCCGCACATCCGCACGGGTGCGGAAGTGGTCGGCGTCACGAAAGATGGCATGGACCGCACTCGTACGGCCCGTCGCGCCGCGACCCCCTTCTCACTGCGGGTGCGCACCGCCGATGGCGAGGTCGAAGACATCGTAGCCCGCGCCGTGATCGACGCATCCGGTACCTACCTCTCGCCGAACTCGCTGTCGTCCAGCGGGCTCGAGCTGCTGGGCATGAGTGAGATCGCCGACCGCGTGACCGCGGCCCTGCCGGATGTCCTGGGGCGGGATCGCGCCGTGTTCGCGGGGCGACGGGTGACCGTCGTCGGCGCCGGGCACTCCGCCGCGAACACCCTCCTCGCGCTGGTGAAGCTCGCGCGTGAGGAGGCCGGGACGACCGTCAGCTGGCTGATCCGCAACACGAAGGCCGTGCGGGTGTCGTCGTCCTCTGACGACGAGCTCGTCGGCCGCGCGGACCTCGGCAGCCGGGTCGACCGCGCCGTCCAGCGCGGAGACATCACGGTCGTCGATGGCTTCGAGATCATCCGGGCCCGCCGCGTCGGCGACGCCGTGGAACTGGTCGGACACCGCGGCGGCGAGGTCGTCGCCCACGACACCGACGTCGTCGTCAACGCCACGGGATTCCGCCCGAACCTCGATATGCTGCGCGAGATCCGGCTGGAGCTCGACGAGATCGTCGAAGCGCCCAAGCGCCTCGCGCCGCT
Source organism: Microbacterium sp. (assembly GCF_051953575.1). Classification (GTDB taxonomy): domain Bacteria; phylum Actinomycetota; class Actinomycetes; order Actinomycetales; family Microbacteriaceae; genus Microbacterium. The sequence continues at coordinate 11,670 of NZ_JBQCIP010000070.1, read as the reverse complement.
GATCGACCCCAATGTCCACTCCTGCGGGACGGTGGAGCCGCACGGGTTCCGCGAACTGACCCACCCGGAGCAGGGGTTCTTCATCGTCGGCATGAAGTCGTACGGTCGCGCGCCGACCTTCCTGCTCGCCACCGGCTACGAGCAGGTCCGCTCGGTGACGGCGTGGCTCGCCGGCGACACGGCGTCGGCCGCGAACGTCGAGCTGGTGCTCCCCGCCACGGGCGTCTGCTCGACGGATGCCGCCAGCGGTGGTTCCTGCTGCTCATGACCCGGGTGCGCGTCATGGAACAGGCCGACTGGCCTGTGGTCGAGCGGATCTACGCGCAGGGGATTGAGGACGGAGAGGCGACCTTCGAGGTCGCCACACCCTCGTGGGACGCGTTCGACTCGGGCAAGCTGCCGGGTCTGCGCTTGGTCGCGGCCGACGACGACGGCACGGTGCGCGGCTGGGTGGCGGCGTCCCCGGTGTCGTCCCGCCCCGCCTACCGGGGCGTCGTGGAGCATTCCGTCTACGTGGATCGCGCCGCACGGGGCCATGGCCTCGGACGACTCCTGCTGGGAGAGTTCATCGCCGCCGCCGAGGATGCCGGTGTCTGGACGATCCAGTCGAGCATCTTCCCCGAGAACACTGCGAGCCTGCGGCTCCACGAAGCTGCCGGATTCCGCGTGGTGGGGCGGCGTGAGAGGATCGCCCGGGCCGGTGTCGGACCGCACGCCGGAACCTGGCGAGACACGATCCTGATCGAGCGCCGCAGTGAGCGGGCTGGCCGAGTCTGACGATTGATGACGCGAGCCGCTGACCGCCCTGGGCATCGGCCACCGCTTCTTTGCAGAGATAGACTGCGATCTATGGGTCAAGCGACGGCTCTCACCTCTGTGGGTGATCCAACGCGGGCGCGGATCCTTCGCCTCATCCGCGAATCCGACGACGGTCGGATGCTGGTCGGCGACCTGGCGAACGAACTCGCCCTCCGCCAGCCCACCGTGAGCCATCACATGAAGGCGCTCCGCGAGGACGGTGTCGTGGTGCGTGAGCCGGACGGTCGTCGCGTCTGGTACTCGATCGCAGACGATCATGCCGAGCGCGTCGATGCGCTCCTCGGCACCGTCGAGCAGGGTGCGCCGCCCCCGGATCTCGATCGCATCGTGGTCGATCTTGCCCAGCGATTCCGCGGCGTGTTCCGCCCCGAGACGGTCCGCGCCAAGGTCGTCGAGAGCTACGAGCTGCTCGCGAGTCGGTCGGAGTCGCCGCTGCTCGCCAGCCGGACGGCGGCCTTCGCGGCGGCGCGGCTCACCGCGCTCGGGGGTGCCCGAGCGCGCCCGAGCGGCACTTCGACGATCCTCTTCGTGTGTGTGCAGAACGCCGGTCGCTCTCAGATCGCCGCCGGGATCCTCCGTCAGCTCGCGGGGGATCGCGTGACGGTCTGGACCGCCGGCTCAGCGCCCGCGGGCGATGTGCGCACCAGCATCGTCGCGACGCTCGACGAGATAGGCGTTCCCCTCGGCGGCGAGTTTCCGAAGCCGCTGACCGACGACATCGTCCGTGCCGCCGACGTCGTCGTCACGATGGGTTGCGGCGACGCCTGTCCGATCTACCCCGGTCGGCGGTACCTGGACTGGGAGCTGGAAGACCCGGTGGGCAAGCCGGCGGAGCGGATCCGGCTCATCCGGGATGACATCGAGACCCGCGTGCGCGGGCTCCTGGCGGATGTGCTCGTCAGCAGCGAGACCGCTTCCTCTAATCAATAGATGTTGGTCTATGCTTTTCGCGAGGAAAGCGAGACCCGATGACCGACAAGCCCACCGTCCTGTTCGTCTGCGTGCACAACGCCGGTCGATCCCAGATGGCCGCGGGCTACCTGCGCGCTCTTGCCGGCGACGATGTCGAGGTGCTCTCGGCCGGGTCGGCCCCGAAGGAGGTCATCAATCCGGTGGCCATCGATGCGATGGGGGAAGAGGGCATCGACATCGCGGGGAACACCCCCAAGGTGCTGACAGTGGACGCCGTCAAGGAGTCGGATGTCGTCATCACCATGGGCTGCGGAGACGCGTGCCCCATCTTCCCCGGCAAGCGCTACGAGGACTGGGAGCTCGACGACCCGGCCGGCCAGGGGATCGAGGCGGTGCGCCCGATCCGCGACGAGATCCGGGCGCGCGTCGAGCGCCTGCTGGCCGAGCTGCTGCCGGCGCACGGCGGCGAGTGACTCGAAGATCGATATGGCGGAGGATGGGGGATTCGAACTCTCATTTTCTGAGGCGCGTATGGGCCGTTTTGCCGCGTAATTCCGCGGTTTTCAGGATGCCTCGACTCATGGCCGCCAGCATGTTCCTGCATCGATCTGCACGGCGTGTCGCCGGTTAATGTGCCATAACTGTGCCACGAGCGTCCGTCGACAGACGGGTCGCTACGCGTAGCTCGCTCACGCAGGTCTCGGGCGTTTCGTATCAGTCCTGAGAGCCAGACTTAGCATCGCCGCTGAGCCGCGCCGCGCCCATGCCGATCGTGAGGTGCTGCGGTTGTTGATGATCGGCCGAGGGCAGTGTTCCGGCCTCCGGGCGGCCGATATATGGGCTGCGTCGATCGCCAGTTGCACCTCGTGAGCTATTCGAAACTTCCTCGCCCGAGAGCGGGGACGTTGAGCGGGATGCTCGCACGGTAGTCGCGAATATCCCATTCGGCGAGTGTGCGAAACGCGATGGCAGCCTGCGCGATGCCGTGCGCCTGCAGCAACTTGCGTTGCGCCTTCCAGACATCACGCAGAGGCGTCCGCCACGAGGGATCGAACTTCGTATCAGTCACCACCACCGCGCGCACCAATTGGGGAGATAGACGGGATCCTCTCAGGATCTCGAGCCTGATCTGCTCAACATCGTCACACCAAACAGCGGTGCCCTTTGCTCTGCCGATGGCGCTGTTGAACGCGTTCACGATGAGGTCGGCAACTGCATCGTGAAGCGCAGGACGGCGGAACTTGACTCCGATGCGCTGAGCGAGTGCTAGTTCATCTTCCTCATTGGCGAACCCCTCCACGGGCACCGTCGTCAAAAGAACACCCTTACTAATCGGAAAGCTAGCCCGAAGATCAATCGCCCAATCGGCCGTATCGATCGGCGCAGCGGTCAGGTAGACGTACTCGCCCACTTCACCCCGCTTGATCTGTTCCAACTTCTCGCCGCTGAAGGCAGCGCCAACGTCGCGCACCGGACACACCTGCACCAAAGGATGACGCTTCCCTGGACCCGTCAGTGCGATGTCGCAAGTTTGCGAGATCACCGCCAAGTGCCCGGTGTCGGATAACTCGCCGGCCACCGCCGCAAACCCCGACGCATCTTCAACTGCATTCGCGCCAGTGACCGGATCGTCCACGCCGGACTGAACAATCCACGTCCCGAGGTCTGCCGCCACGAGATGCCCCTGCCTCCAGAGCGAGAGGGCACCACCGGCGTCGGCCGGCCAGGTCGCAGGTATGAGGTCGTCGATAGTCAAGGATGCTGGCCTCGCCTCACGACGCGTGGAGTGGGTCTCTCAGCAGAGCGAACGATCGGCATCTCAACGTCACCGCCGACACCCGCAAACCTGACGTCGCCGATTTCCTTCGACTCTCGCTTCTGGACGCCAATCGCCAAGTCGATCAGATCATCCCACCGTCGTTCGAGCAGGGCGCTGCGGCGCTCACGCGATGCATTCAGCCACTCCCCGAGAGGACGGTCGACTATTGAGCGAAGCTCTTCGATTGTGTCGGCGAGCCTCCAAAGTTCCTTTGCGCTCGACAAGCGCGGACGGGTGGCTGCGGATTTCCCACGCCAAGAGTGGAATGTGCGTTTGCGGATGCCGGTGGCGGTGAACATTTCGCGCTGACTGAGGCCCAGCTCGTCCGCGATCCTGAGGAATGTCGAAACGGGGTCGGCTGATCCTCGCGAAATTTCCTCGGGGTCAACGCTCCGCGGCTCGACGTTGACGACAAACAGCACGTTCTTCAGTGCTGTGTGGGAAAAGTTGACGAGTTGCTGACCTGTAGCACTCACAACGACTCGAATGACCTCGCTGCTGTGCACCGGGTCGAGGTTTGCCGAGAAGAGCTCGAAGGCGCTGCGCAGTGCGGGCGGTGTGAACGCGGCCGCCACTGGCGTGACATCATCTTGAGGCGCATCTGACTCTCGCTGAGGCGATGTTGGAATGAAGCGCGGCGTCCCATCAGTGAAGGGTTCGATTGCAATCGTGCTCGACATTAGCTCTGCTCCTTCCCTTGCAACTCCTGAAGATAGTCCGATGTCACACATGCTTGAAACAAGCTGAGCGCTGTTCGGTTCAAACGTTCGGCGGATGCGACGATCTCATTCGCATCGAAAGCGCCGGCCACATGATTGAACACGTCGAGATCGATCACGTAATCGACCGCCCGGCTGGCCTCGTTGGTGGTGGGGCCGTGACGCAGGACTGCCGCATGGTGACGGTCGAGCGAGATGTCTATGTGCTGTTGCGCGCCAGTTACGAGGTGTCCGAACACGGGGTTGAGAGCCGGACCGATCAGTGAGGGAGCGATGCGGTCTCTCCAGTCTGAAGGCGAGGCGCAATCGCGCTGCTGGAATCGGTCGACGTATCGAAGACCAACTCGCTGCAGAAGGGTCGGCTTCAAATGCTTGCTCAGCACGTCCAACAAAGCATCGAGCGGCGTCTTCAAACTCGTGCCCCAACGTTCGTAGTCACTCGTTTGGACGATCACGCTCCCGGGCAACAGAGTCACGCTCTGCGCTCCGCCCTTAGTCGCGATTTGCCAGCCTCGGGTCTGAGATCCCTGCCACGTCGGCCCGCTCGCTCCGAAGTTGACCTGCACCGCTCCCTGCGTCGCCGCCTCGATCGATGTGAAGTCAAGCCCGGTTGCCTTGTTCAGCACTGATTGCGCAGCTGAGGCAAAGGACGCTGGCACGTCCTCGGTCGCCGCGACGAATCTGACCTCGACCACTGCGAGTTCGAGTGGAGCTTTGACCAGTAGCGATCTGTCTGCGGGCGGAAGCCCGCCGACGAGATCCGAAGTCGCGTTTGCCGTCGGCTCGATGCTCACTGATCCCCGATTCACAACATGCACTTTATGTGCACCTTCCGACAACGATAACAACGTGGAGCCGGTCGCACCACAGAGTCATGGGCGGGCGATGTTCGGGGTGTACTGAGCGGTGATGCACGTGGCGCGCGGATGGTTTGGGCCGAACGTGGGGCGATTCACGTGGATGGTGCTTCAGTCCCACGTCCAGGCCGCTTACTGTTCGACTTCCCAGGGAGGGAAGTACGCTTCATCAGCGCTTGCCGGCTCAGCTTCGTCCGCGAGGTCAAGGCGACCCAGCTTTGGCCCCGGCCGCGTAGCCAGGTCACGAGCTCATCTCGTTCACGTAGAAGCCTTGCCTCCTCATGGTGGAGTTTCTCAAGGTCACGGCTTAGTGCGCCAAGGCGATCCAGCCCGGCGCGGGTGTCGCGCCACTTGCGTGTTAGTCGGCGGTCTGTAGCCGCCCGTTCGTCAGCCGCGAGTAATTCGTACTGCGCGTGTTCGAGCGCCGCGAGCTGGCGCGCTCCAGCGGCCTCGCGCTTGGAGTTCCGGCGCCCGCGGGCCATGTAACCAGGTTGTCACGCGTGCCCAGCGTTTTCAAGGGATCCGAGCGTGCCACTGAATAGTGCCTGCGTGCATTGCCTCTTGGTTCTCGATCGTCTCTTGGTTCTCGTCGGTCCTTCGTCTCGGTCTTCCTGATCCTCTTCCTCTTCCTCTTACTCTTCGTCTTCGTCGTCTTGTTGGTCTTCTTCGTCCTGGGTGGGGCCTGGGTCCTAGGCCCTGGCTCTTCGGTCTCTGGTCGTCGAGCCTCGCCTTGGTAGGGGAATTCGTCGGTGCGGCGTCGGTTGAGTCGGCGCGTGCCCCCTCCGACGTCGGCCCCGTTCGGTTACGGCGCACCACCATCGCGCACATCACTGGCCGGGCTATCTCAAACCAGCGAGCGCCACACAGTCGAGCGTCGGCCTCGCGGCTACGTGCGCGTGGCCGGCCACCCACTTTGGGATGCAACGATCGCGGAAGCTTCCGGTAGCTTCGGGGCATGCAAGCTCCTGATGGGATTCACGTGCAGTGCTCGATCAACTGATCGCACGCGTCGGGTCCGATCGTCCCGTTAATTTGCTCGAGCTGCAGGATGTCGACGCGCTGCTCCGCACAGGCGGCGGAACATCCATCGGTAACGGATTGCTGCGGCTCCACACTGGCTACTCTGCACAAGCGGCGGACATCTTCGTGCGTGCAGCGTTCCCCGAATTCTCGAGGCGGGTCCGGTGCTTCGCGTTCGACTGGTTAGGCCGCCAGTTCTCCATAGACCTCGAATCGGCTGATGACTCTCACTCCGGGGTGATCTTGATGCTCGAGCCGGGCACTGGTGAGGTGCTCACCATCCCCGTCGTACTGAGCGAGTTCTTCCACGAGGAGATCGTCGACTACCCGGATGCAGCTCTCGCCGAGTCCTTCTTCATGGAGTGGAAGGCGTCAGGCGGCCGCGCGCCCGCCTTCACCGAGAGCGTCGGCTACCGAACACCGCTGTTCCTCGGCGGCGTCGACGAAGTCTCCAATCTCGAGCTGACCGACACCGCGGTCTACTGGGACGTCGTTGGTCAGATCCGCATCCGCGCGAGCGAGCTGCCGGCCGGAACTCGAATCGGCACTGTGACAATTGACGACGAGTAGGCCTTGAGGTCGTCAGATCGAGCACTGTATCGCGCACCTCGCCACAGTGCTACGTGAGAACCTTCAGGTCGGCGAGGATCGCTTGGATTGCGGTGAGTTCGTCGGCGATGTGGCGTCTGCGGGCGAACGACTCTGCCCCGCTCACAGCTTCACTGAGAAGACGAAGAAGCACGTCACGCCGGTCGGCGACGGGACCGGGAGGAACGGCCGCCTGCACCATTAGATGGGACGTGGCTTTGCTGAAGCGACCAGTGCGGACCCCGATGAAGTCGTTTGGCGCCGACTTTCCATCCACGTGAAACACGGCGTTGAGGTTGAGCGGACTCGAACGGCCCTCACGCAGGAGGATCACTTGCTTGCCAAGCTCGCTGATCGACCGTTTCCACGCCATGCTCTCGGTGTCCGAGTCGCCGAGAACGGCGCCAATCGACAATGCCGGCGACGTCGTCGTCCTGTCCATTCCCCGAGGGTAACTACGCCGGAACGATCCCCGGATCATGCGGACCGGCTTCCGCTCGTGTCGCCGGCGTGCGACTGCCGCCCTCGATGCGCCGGAGCCCAGCTCACCTGGCGGACGCCGCAACTGGTTTAGCCGGCGCAAACCGAGACCTGCGGTGGAGACACCGTCGTGGCTTCCCCGGGAACACCTTGCCGTCCCGGTCGATCGCGGACCAGGTGCCTTGGTGCCGCCCGAGCCGGCACCCAACATTCCCGCCGCGCTTAAGAAATAGCTCCGCTCGATCGCCGACTCTGTGCCCGCGAAACGACCGGCATGCGCACGTCCGACGGCGGGCATTCAGTCCCTGTCCTACTCGCGAGGGACCAACGACTAGGGTCGGGCTATGCCGTCCGTCGCTGACAGTGTCGAAGAGATCAGAAGGGCCATCGAGCAGCTTCACTCCGCTGCCGTCCACGACGAAGATGTGCAACGGCGTCGATCCGCGGAGCAACTCGAGCGGCGGTTCACAGACATCGTCAACCCTGACGACCTCCGGGCTGCGGCTCGAGATGGTCTCCGCATGTACAGCGGCGGAATGGGCGCCTTTCAGGACGCCGGTACCCCAGCCGTAGCATCGGCGATCGCTCGACTGAGCGAAGGGCTACGCCACGCGATCTAGAGCCAACAGCGCGCTGGTCATGACCGACTGTCAATGCGCTCTGGCGGCACATGAGTCGCGCTACTGCGGCGCCGGAAACCCATACTTTGACGGATTGGCGAGCACAACGTCGACGATCGTCGCGCCCTGGCTGTCGAGTCCAACCTGGCGGAGGAGATCGATCGCGGCGTCCGCTCGACGACCAGCGACCGCCGCGTCCCATTTCTCAGCAAGACCGGCGACGACCAACCGTTCGTTCACGGTCATTCCCGCGAACTCGGACTCTGGTTGGAGCATGCCGCGATCATACGCTCTGGCCTGTCGCCGCTCGGGCGCAGCCAGGTCGACCGTTGCCCACGAGAGGACAACCCTGCATGACGGCCTGAGGCGTACTACGCGACAGAGCGATCTGGGCGGAACGCGCACACTGCACACGTGCCGTCGGTGACGAGCTTGTGACCGTCGACCGTGCAGTCCCAGCCGCCGATCGACAGTCGGTTCTCACGGGCCTCCAGCGCCGTCCTGGCGCGAGCGCACGCACCGCAGGGCTCCAAGGTGCCCTCTGGGTGATTCGCGCAGAATGGCGAGTCGGCGTTATGCGTGACGTGGGCCGTCGTCTCACGCGTCGCGTAGGCTCTCGTCTTCTTCCCGGGTTCGATTAGGGAGCCTGAGCCTACGTTCGCCGTCACGTCACGCGCTCCGTTATGCGTCACGTCCCCGGGATGCAGCGCGCCGATCGCTCGCGGCGGGGGAGTGGCAGCGGTCATCGCCCGCTGGCGTTCGCGATACTCCTTCTGCCGCCGTCGGGCGCCCTCGCGGTAGCGCTCGACTTCCTCTGCAGTCGACTGCCGGAGAGCAGTCGTCCAGCCGACGAGGCGGTAGCCGTCGTCCACGTGCTCCCAGAGGCCGGCGCGCTCGAGCTCGTCGAATGCGGCGGGGTCGTCACCGTCGGGATGGAGATACTTCGAGTACCGGGCCGGCACCACGCCGTCCGTTCCCTGGCCGTTGCACCACATCAGGGCGCCGGCGAGCACCCGGAACGCGCGGTCGCTGAGATTGTCGATGCGGATGCTCCCCAGCCACTCGGCGGGGAGGCGAGCGTCGACCATGACGATCAGGTGAGGCTGCGGCTCAGGGCTCGACGCCGAAGACTCGGAGCAGCGCCGCGCGGGGGATCATCCGGCGCGGTCCGAGCTGCACCGTGGGGATCGTGCCGCGCTCCACGCCGAGCTTGATGGTGCGGTACTCGACGCCGACCAAATCGGCCGCGTCCTTGTACGTGAGAGCGAGTGAGTTCGGTGAGCGGTTCATCTGCATCTCCTTCGTGAGCCACCAATGTCATCACACGCGCACACCGTAGCACTTCCCTGAGCCAGTCACGACATGAATGCGTCATGTCGTACCTTGTTCAGCGAATTCCTGCCTGCGATACTGGCGGGCATGGTGGACCTCGAGAACGTGGACGTCAGCGATGAGCGCGTCGTGGTGGGCAACGGCGTCAGCGTCCCGGCGAGCTGGACGGTCGTCTTGAGGAGTGAGCCCGACGTGCCCGGCGAGATCCGCGTCCGCGCCGCGTACGACCCGCGCCTCAGTCGGATCGTGGCGACGGAGGTCAGTGTGAGCCGGAGCGGCGAGGGCGACGAGGTGACGAGCCTCACCTTGCGGGAGGTCCGCGTGCAGACTGCCCTTCAGGTCAGTGGCTTGAGAGTTTCCACAGTTGAGGAGCCCGACCATGTGATCTGTTCGGGCGGGGACTACATTCGGCGCATGCGCACACGCGAGGGGCGCGACCTCACGGCGAGCGTGGTGGACGCGTCTACGACGTACAGGCTCGCGGCCGCCATCAATCTGCCACCGTTGAGGGCGGTCGCCGACTGCCTCGGGGTCAGTCAGAGCACTGCGACTCGGCTGATGAACCGAGCCCGTCTTGCGGGTCTCGCGCCGGGAGTGGACCTCCCTGACCCGTCGGCGACGGGGCCGATGATCAACACGCCGGCTCCCGGCGGTCCGACGATCGGCTGAAAGGAAGACGGATGCCGCGGCGATCGAATCAGGACGGCACAGTCTCGTCGTATACGACGCAGTCGGGGGAGACGAGATACCGAGTCGCCTACTGGGTGGAGCGTCCCGATGGAGACTCCGTCCGCCGATTCCGACGCGGGTTCGCCACCGAGCGAGACGCGCTCAACGCACTCGTCGAGGTGCAGGTCGACATTCGTCGCGGCGTCCACGTCGACGAGACGCGCGAGACCTTCAACGCCTATGCGGAGAAATACCTCGATTCGCTTCGCGTGCGCCCGACGACCCTCGCCGGCTACCGCAAGCACTTCCGTGTCCATGTGCTTCCGTCGTCGGTCGGTCGCTCGCCCATCGCCGACATAACCAAGGACCAGCTGAACCGCTTCTATCGGCAGCTCGAGCAGACCGGCCGGAAGGATCGCGGTCACATCGGGGAGTCTCTGGGCGCTGCGACGGTCAGGCACGTCCATGTGCTGATCTCGCAGGTCCTGCAGCACGCGCTCGAGGATGGGTTGATCCGCTTCAACCCCGCGAAGCGTGCGTCGCCGCCGACGAAGCTCGAGGCCGCACCACCGGAGATGACGACTTGGTCGGCAGAGGATGCACGGCTCTTCCTCGATTGGTCCGAATCGTCGGGGGACTACCTGTGGCTGGCCTGGCTGACGCTTCTCGGCACCGGGATGCGGCGTGGCGAAATCCTTGGCCTCCGATGGAAGGACCTCGATCTCGACAACAACGTGATCACGATCGCCCGCGCCATGTCGTACGTGAAGGAAGCCGGCAGCAGGCCCGTGATCGACTTCCGTGCGACGAAGAGCGGGCGTGTTCGCAACGTCGACATCGACGCCCGCCTCGCGGAAGCGTTCCGCGCGAAGCACGAGATGCTCCGTGCCGTCTCTCCGGAGCATGCCCGAGGCGAACACCTGATTTTCTGCAATCGCTATGGGGAGCCGCACAATCCGACGCAGTTCTCCCGCCAGTGGCGGGAGCGGGTCGCCAAGGCGGTCGAGGCGCATCCGGATCTCGATGCGCTGCACCTACACGAGCTGCGTCACACCCACGCGACACTGCTGCTGCGCGCAGGCGTGCATCCCAAGATCGTGTCGGAGCGGCTCGGGCACGCGGACATCCAGACGACCCTGAACACGTACTCGCACGCGGTAAAGACGCTGCAACGCGGTGCCGCAGACCTCGTGGGGGCGCTCCTCGCGCCCGCGGGGCTCGAGCAGCCGGTCTGAGCGAGCTCAAGCTCTGGCATCCCTCCGACAATCAGCTGACCCAGCGGGCGGGGGCGGTGAAGTGTCCGTTGTGAGCGGTTGCTAAGCGGAGCTCGGAGCGCAGCGGAGAGTGGAGTCTGCAAAGAGCGAACGGCGGACACGCAACTGCCCCGGTCCGCTACGCTCTGGCGGTCGGAGGGCGCAACGGCAGGGTTTGTCATCTCGCTCCGTGCTGCCCGGACACGTGAGATTTCGTGCTTCTCGGGCGTGTCGAGCGTCGCGCCACGATCGGATGAGTGTCCGAAAACCGCTAGCGCCGGTTGTGACATGAGGCAGTCATGTCGCAACCGGCGCATCAGCCTGGTCGAGATCCGCGGAATTCCGGGCCTCTCGGAGACCGAAAGTGAACGATAACTGTGCCACGAACTGTGCCACGAGATTTCGAACGGGTCGCGATCCCTTGAAAATACTGGGATCGCAGGTGCGGAGGATGGGGGATTCGAACCCCCGAGGGGTTTCATCCCCAACACGCTTTCCAAGCGTGCGCCATAGGCCACTAGGCGAATCCTCCGGGCGGTCCCGGAGGACCAGAGAACATCCTACCCTGACGCGGCTACCGTC
>NZ_JBQCIP010000069.1:0-33374 GCF_051953575.1 Microbacterium sp. | reverse complement strand
GCGTCGGCGATCTCTTTCACGACCTGGCCGTTCGACGGGTCGTACACCTTCAGGGTCTTGCCGGCCGACGCCGCACGCCACTCCCCGCCGATGAACAGGGCATCGGGGACGGAGGCCAGCAGCTCGGTCTCACGGTTCTCGATCGTCGTGGTGATACTCATGCGTTGATCACCGTGTAGACCTTGGTGATTGTTGCGTCGACGACCCAGCTGCCCTTCCAGCCGGGCTCCATGAGGACAGTCGTTCCCGGACCGATCTCCAGAACAGCACCGTCGTGGTCGATGAGACGGCCGGTACCGGAAAGGACGTGAATGTACTCGGTGTAACCCGTGTGATCTGTCAGGAACTCTCCCGGGGTGACGCGCCAGAGCCCCACCTGGTGCGTAGGTGTGTCTTGGACGACGAACGTGGAGGCGGTCGGCTCGCCCGCGATGACGCGTTCGGTTGCGATAGCCACTGCATCTGGCCAGTCGATCAGGTCGACGACAAATCGAGTGGCGGCGAAGCCCGTCATGCCGCCACCTTGGTGTCCGCCGCAAGCAGTGCCGCGGCGGCGCCGTGGCCGCTGCGCAGAGCGCCTTCCATGAGGCCGGTGAACTCCGGGTCGATGTACTCTCCTGCGAAGTAGACCCGGCCGTGTGCAGCAGCGAGTGCATCTGCATCCGCGGCGCTGAAGCCGGGCGCGTGCGCGGTGTATGCGCCACGCGCGAGCGGATCGAACGGCCAACTGGTGAGAAGGGCGCGCGCCCGGCTCATGACCAGGTCGGCACGAAGCTCCCGCACTTGGCTCTCCCATTCGCGTGCCCCCTGATCAATGCCCAGACGCAGGAGATGACCGATCTCACCCCCGAAGCAGTTCAGCACCGGAGCCACGGCGCCTCCGGGCCCGTTCGCGGTCCAGGTCCAGAACCGGCCTGAAACGCTCATCACTGCACTCGTCGACGGAACCTCCTCGAGGCTGAAGTGCAGCTTCGCCGCATTGCCCTGGACGACGCGTGACATCGCCTCTTGTTTGCGTGTGGGGATGTCGATGCGCAGGGACGCGGGGTCGTTCACCACGCCGAAGGGAAGTGCCACGACGGCGTAGTCGAACGGCTCCGGCTCGCCGTCAGCCGTGATGACGACCGTGTCACCGTGCTGCACGACGGCAGCGACCTTCGAGTTCAGACGGATGCCCCCTGGGAGGGCAGAAGCCATCGCCTCGGGGAGTCGCTGGTTGCCCCCACCGACACGCCAGCTGGGCTGCGGGTTGAAGGATGCGACGTGCTCGAGGGTGCCCTCCGCAGTCACCTCATCGACGCGCACCGCAGTAGACATCTCGATCCTTGACTCGAGCGCCTCGCGAGTGTCGCCCACGACGCCGATCTCGTCGAGAACATCGGCAACCGAGCGTGCACCGTTGCCGGCCTCGACCGCCTCGGCCGCGCGTCTTCCCAGCGTGGCCATCGCGTCCGTGCTCACCCCCGGGCGGTCGGCCGGTGTCCGTACGTAGTAGCTCATACCCGTATCGACGAGCTCCAGCTGATGCTCTCGGCAGTAGTGCCGAAACGTCTCGTAGCCGCCGAGCACGAATTCGGCGCCCCGTTCGATGACGTGAGACCCGCCTGCCGCACGGAACGCCTCGGACCATACCCGGCCCCCCACACGGTCACGCGCTTCCAACACCGTGACGTCGTGTCCTGCGCGGACGAGCTCGGTCGCAGCAGCGAGGCCCGCGAGGCCTGCGCCGACAACGGCGGTGCGGGTCATGTCATCTCCTTCGGCGTCTGCAGGGCCGGCATCGACCCGCAGAATCAAACGTATGCACGACGAACTGTCGCATCTACTGAGCAAACTGCTAGTGTCTGGTCGATCGCCATACGAAAGGTGAGACTTGTCGCAAGCCTTCACGATTGCTGACCTGGTCAGCAACCCGACGTTAGACACGAGGCTGGTGAGCGGCGCCGACGGGTTGGGCCGAACCATCTTGTGGGCGCACTCCTGCGAGATGGCGGATCCCGATAAGTGGCTCGGACCCCATGAACTTCTGATGACGATCGGGCTATGCATTCCCCACGGCGCGCAGCAACAGCGAGACCTCATCGCAAGGCTTGACGCCGCCGGGCTTGCCGGTATCGCCGTCGGGGACGACGGCTTGGCTCCCCGGCTCACCAAGGCGATGCTCGCCGAGGCAGACTCTCGCGGCTTCCCCGTTCTGACGACGGGACCCAACACGCCATTCGCCGCCATCGGCCGCACGGTCGCCGCCGCGAACACAGAGCGGCAGACGATGAACGTGCTGGGCCTGGCCAAGTTGTACCAGGTTGCCGGCCAACGTCATCAGGATCCGCGCCGTACGACCGAGGATCTCAGCGATGTTCTCGGGGTCCGTCTCACGGTCGTCGATGACGCGACAGGGTGCGTGCTCCTCGGGCAGGGAGTGCTCGGCCCGACTGTGGCACGTGCCTATCCCTTGCGCACCCACCGCCCGACCCGGCTACTGATCGGCGCCTCGACTCCCCTAGATAGCCTGACGCTTGTCCACCTCACGCAGATCCTCACCGTGCACACCAATACCGTTGCGCAGGATGCCCAAGCGCGAATGCGGGATGGTGCCGCGATCCTGGAGCATCTGCTTGCCGGGCGTACACACGTCAGCGCTGAACTGGCGCGACTCTGGGGCGACGAGACCGCGGGGTACCGGGCCATCGTCACCACCTGCGAGACGCCCCTGCGGGTGCGGACCGCCCTCGCGGTGGCCGGCCTGCCGACGACAGCGATCGAGACCGATGGAAAGATCGTCATCGTTGCTCCCACGCACCACCTGGAGGAAGTACGCCTGCTCGTGCAGGAGATCTGTCCGGAGTCGGGAGTCTCGGCCGTGCATCGACAGATCGGCGACATGTCCGGTGCCGTGGCCGAAGCCACTGCGGAGCACGCTGCTGCGCGAGGTCGAGGGGACCACTGGCGTGAGTTCACAGGCGAACGTGTGTCGCTCCTGGCGCGCTCACGCTCCGAGGCCTCGCAGATCATCTCGACCGTTCTCGGGCCGCTGGCCGGCGACGAGCAGCGATTCGTGCTGTTGCGCGAGACGCTCTTCACCTTTCTGGACAGTGATCTGCAGTGGGGCATCGCCGCAGGGACGCTGGGTCTGCATCGTCAGGGCCTCGTGTACCGGCTCAACAGGATCGAGGCGCTCACGGGGCGAAGCGTCCGCAGAACCCGTGACGTCTCCGAGCTGTGGCTGGCGAGAACGGCGTGGCGGCAGCTCAGAGAGGTCTGACACCCGTCGCAGCTTGGGTCATCCATCGCGTGATCTCGGCGGTTCCGCGCGCGAAGTGCGGGCTTGCTGGTTCGTTGAGGAATCCGTGTTCAGAGTCGGCTACGACGCGCTCTACGGTGGGTACCCCGCCAGAACGCAATTGCGAGGCGAAGCGTTTGCCCGAAGCTCGGAGGATGTCGCGATCGGCATCCAGGATCAGCGTCTGTGGCAAACCCGCCGGATCTCCCTCGCCCGGGAAGACCCGTGGGTCGGCGAGGAGGTCGTTGCTGCCGGCGTAGTTGAGAGTCATCCGAGTCAGCCATCGAATCGCCTGGGCGTCGGCCATCTCGCACAGCCGCAGCCCTTCCCGGTCGGTGTGCGTCGGCAATGAAGAGTGGAAAAGGCCGTAGACGAGCACGAGACCGACGGGCAGCGACCGACGGTCGTCACGCAGGCTGATTGCGGCGCTTGCCGCCAGGCATGCCCCCGCGCTGGCCCCGCCGAGGAAGGCCGGGCCACCGGCGGAGAGGCCGGCGAACGCTTCCAGAACGTCTCCCTGCGCGGCCGGGTAGCGGCCCCCGGCCGGATCGTGGCGCAGAGGGCCTTCGTGGGAGAAGTCGGGAGCCAACCGGTATTCGACCGTCCGGACGTGCCGACCAGTCGCTGCGAGATGGCGGGCGACAGCATCCGACTCGGGCATGTCGATGCTGCCGCCCGCGAATGCGCCGCCATGAACCCACAGCAGAGGCGCACCGCTCGCACGTTCCGGAACATAGTCACGCACCGCGGTCCCCGTTGCCGGGAGGCGATGGTCGCGCACGGCGACGCTGATGGGCACGGGGCGTGGACCCGCGGGGGTGGGCAGCGTTTCGGCAGCACCAGGCGGGACGCCGGTCATCCGGCGTGTCCTTGCACGAACCGCGACGCGCTGGCGTCCTGGAGGTCGGCGTCCCGGAGCAAGGCCGGGATCGTCGGGTCGTCTGGGAGTTCGATCGTCTGGGAGAGGCGAATGTCGCGTGAGGACGCTCCGACCTCGATGCGGAACTCGCCACCCTCCCGGCGCCACAGGCCCAGGCGCCCATCGCTGCGCTCGGCCACGGCGTCCCAGTAGGCGAAGTCACGGTTGACCAGCTCGAACTCGAGCCGCGCCGATTGGCCCGCGTCGAGTCGGACCTTCTCGAACGCCCGCAGTTCCCGGATCGGGCGGTACACCTCGGCGTCGGGGTCGCCGACGTAAAGCTGAACGACCTCCGCGCCCGCCATGGGCCCCACATTGGTGATCGTCGCCGAGACGCGCACGCGGCCCGCCGCTGCATCCGTGATCTCCACCTCGAGGTCCGAGTACGCGAACGTCGTATACGACAGGCCATGCCCGAACGGGTAGCGCACGGTGCGGCTCAGCGCGTCGTACCACCGGTAGCCGATGAAGACGCCCTCACCGTAGAGCACGGTGCCGCGCTCCCCCAGCCAGTTGGGCTGACCCGGCGTGTCTTCGAGGACCATCGGGAAGGTCTCGGAGATCTTGCCGGAGGGGTTCACACGCCCGAACAGCACATCTGCGACAGCACCACCGAGTGCTTGGCCGGTGAGCCACGACTCGACGACAGCGTCGACGCGGTCGTGCCACGGGTCCATTGTCACCGCGGCCCCGTTGGAGAGCACGACGATGAGGTTCGCGCCGGTGCGCTCGCGCAGGTCAGCCAGGCGCGAGATCAGGGCGACATGGTCCCCCGGAAGGGCGAGGGTCGCCCGATCGTTGGCCTCCTGCTCGAAGGCGAGCGGAAGGCCGGCGAAGACGACGATCGTCTCGGCCGTCTCGGCAACGGACACGGCCTCGTCGATGAGACGCTGTGCCGCGCGCGAGAGTGGTCCGTTCACCGCGTGCTGGACCGCTTCGGCGAGCTGCAGCTCGCGGGCAAGGGTCGCGGAGCGTCGCGCGACCGTCGGGCGCTCTTCGACGAAGGTGACGTCGTGTGCGGCGAGGGTGGCGATGTTGTCATCCTGGTACGCGTTCTTCGGCAGGTAGACGTATCCAGGTGCGAAGACGACCCGCTCCCCTGCGATGGCGCGGATGGCGTCCAGGGGGGCGTCGACATGCGTCGGATCCACCCCGGAGGAACCGCCGCCCTGGATGCGGGCGTGCTCGGCGAAGGCGCCGACGACCGCAATGGTGCCGGTGTCCGCTTCAGGCAACGGAAGGGCGGTGCCACCGTGCGGTGCCGGCTGGTTGCGCAGCAGAGTGATGCACCCGGCGGCGGCCTCGCGTGCCAGAACGTGGTGTTCATCGGCGCGCAAGAGCCGACGCTGCGCGGGCGTGAGAGGGTCCCCCGGGTTGTGCCCGAGCGTGATCACCGGGCCTCGCACGAGCTCGGCACCCGGGTAGGCTCGCGCGATCAGGCGCAGCACACGGCGGGCGGCGTCGTCGACGGTCGTCTGGTCGAGTTCGCCGGATCGCACGGCGGCGACGATCTCAGCATCCGTTCGCCCTTCGGTTCCGGGCATCTCGAGATCGAGTCCTGCACGAACGGCGGCGACACGATCGTGCACGGCGTTCCAGTCGGAGACGACGGCGCCCTCGAACCCCCAATCGTCCCGCAGTACCTCGGTGAGCAGCCACCGGTTCTCCGACGCGTGTATGCCCCGAAGCCGGTTGTACGAGCACATGACGGTCCACGGGTCGGCTTGGCGGACCACGCGCTCGAACGCCGCGAGGTAGGTCTCCCGGAGCGTCCGTTCATCGGCGACAACGGAGATGCGGGTGCGCTCGATCTCCTGGTTGTTGGCCGCGAAGTGCTTGAGTGACGTGCCGACACCGGTGGATTGCACGCCCTGCACGTACGCAGCGCCCAGCTCGCCCGAATGGAACGGGTCCTCAGAGAAGTACTCGAAATTGCGTCCGCACAGTGGTGAGCGCTTCATGTTGACGCCCGGCCCGAGAACGACCTGCACGCCCTGCGCGCGCGCCTCTTCACCGATGGCGGCGCCCACACGTCGCGTGAGGTCACGATCCCACGACGCGCCCATCGCCGAGGCGGTGGGGAAGCCCGTCGCCGGCACCCACACCATGTCGACGCCAGTCTCCTTGCGCAGGCCATGCGGGCCGTCCCCAACCTCGATCGGCGGCACCGGCCGGGTGAGCCCCGGGCGGTCGATGGGCTGGGTGAACCAGTCGTCGAGCCCGGACAGCAGCGAGGCCTTCTCTTCGAGCGTGAGCTCAGCCAGCACTGTGTCGACGTCGAACGGCGGGAGGGTCATTTGTTTGGCTTTCTGGACGAGAGAACGTGGGGAATCAGATGCTGCGGCCCCGTTTGGGGTGGGGCCGCAGCAATGGTCAGCGCAGCGGGGGAAGTGCGTCCTTCTGCAGTTCGAGGAATTCGTCGAGCATTGCCACCGCATGGTTGTGGTTGTCGACGACGGGGTCGAGGAGTATCGCCTGCAGAAGCTTCTGCTTCGATTGCTCGACGTACGCCTCGACGAGCAGCTTGTGGATCGAGCCCTGCAGTCGCACCATGGCGAAGATGCCCTCCGGCAGCGGCTCCATGTTCAGCGGCACCAGCTCGCCGTCGACCACTTTCGCCGGCACCTCGACGACCATCTCGTCGGGAAGCCCGGGGATAGCGCCACGGTTCGGGACGTTCACGGCGGGAAGGTCGCGCTCCACGCCGCAGCCGATCCACTCGATGATGGGGATGGCGAGTTCCTCGGAGGATTCGAGCGGGCGCTCGTCTAGCGATGCCTCCAGGGACATCAACGATTCGTCCGTGCGAGGCGCGTGGAACCCACGCTCGGTATCGACGAGGCCGATGTGGTAGTGCCATTCCGGCGTCCTCGCACCCTCGGCCCACGGCGAGCCCTCAGCGGGGTCGTGAAAGAACTGCAACTGCGCGGCGACGTAGTCGTCCGCCCAAGAGAGGTACTCGCCGATGTGGTTCGCGCTGGGTGAGGGCCACAGCCCGAACCGGCGCAGGAGGATGCGGGACAACGCGATCTCGTGCCAGTCGGAGACCCAGTTCGCCTCGCGCTCGATCTCGCGAAGGCGCGGGTACAGGTCATCGCCGGTGCGGCGGTCGCGGATGGTCTGGAACCACTGGAAGTGATTGATGCCCGCCGCGGACAGCTCGAGGTGCTCGAGGGGAATGTCGAGCAGATGCGAGATCTGCCCGGCGCCCATGAAGTAGCCGTGACACAGGCCGACGACCTTGACGTTTGTGAGGCGCGAGATCGCCTCGCAGACCTTATGCTCGGGGTTCGAGAAGTTCAGGAAGTACGCGTCGGGCGCGTTCTTCTCGATCGACCGTGCGATCTCCAGCAGCGGACCGAACTGGCGTAGCGCATGGAACAGTCCGCCGGGTCCTCCGTTCTCACCGTAGACCTGCTTGAACCCGTACTTGCGGGGGATGGTGAAGTCCTGCGACCAGTAGTGGTAGCGGTTGACTTCAATGGCGGCCACGACGAAGTCGGCCCCGGTGACCGCGCTATCGAGGTCCGTGGTGGAGGAGAGGGTGGCGCGATGGCCGAGACGCTCGATGACGCTGCGGGCGTATGCTTCCATCTCGCGCAGCGGTTCCGTCGCGATGTCCATGAGCACGATCTCGAGACCCTTGTCGGCGATGGGCTGACTCAAGAGCAGGTCGCGGACGATGGTTCCGGCGAACTGCCGGCTGCCTGCTCCGATCAAGGTAACTTTCATTTGGTCGAACTCTCCGTTCTCAGGGGGTGATAGTGGCCTGCTCGGCCAGACGTCGCGCGAGGGCGACGGCACCGGTGACGGGCGCGCGATCGAGGATGTGAAGGTCCAGGTGAGGGCGGGTCTGTGCAAGCGCCGTCCGCAGCGCTCGCTGGAGGAGTGGCTGCTTTTCGATCACCGAGCCGCCCGCGACGACGCAGTGGGCGTGCGCTCCGCGTCGCAGCAGCCTGTCGATGAGCCCCGCGAGGCGTTCGCCGGCGTTCGCCACAACGAGTTGCGCGATCGTGGATCCTTCGTCGGCTGCGATGAAGACCTCGGCTGCGTGGCGACCCCAGGCTTCGGCGGACGCGACTTGCGTCACCGTGAGCGCGAGTTCGGCGCCATCGACAGCAGAGAAGCATGTCAGCAGCCGTTCACCGAGCGCGTCCAGGTGGTCCCCGCGGTCCAGGTGTGACAGGACAGCCCGGGTCGCGTCCCGGACCAGGCCGGGAGCGCTGCCTTCGTCACCGAGGAGCCACCCCCAGCCGCCTGCGGTGAGCAGGTCACCGTCCGGGGTCCGCGCGGTCGCGATCGATCCCGTCCCCACGACCACGCCGATGGCGCCGGTGACGTTCATGGCGGGCGCCATCAACTCGGAGTCGTTGACCACGAGCACCGGGCCGCTGATGTGACGTCGCAGTTCACGCTCCAGTTCGTCGCACTGCTCCGTGCTGTCGCAGCCGTGTGCCCCGACCGCGAGGGGCGCGCGGAGCGCCGCGTCGCCGAACTGGTCCAGGAGCAGCCGTCGCAGTCCGACCCCGTCGGCTCGGAAGTCCCCGAGATCCTTGCGCCATGACGATGACGGCAGCACGATGTCGCGAGCCGGCCGATGTGAGCCCCGGTCGACGGGGGCTGCGCGCAGATGAGTCTTGGTGCCGCCGATGTCGACGCCGATGACGTGATCCGCGCCGCTCGCGTCAATGTCGAGAACCGGCAGTGTCATGTCGTTTCCCTTCGGGAGTTGGAGTCGGTTCTGGGCGGGGTTCAGACGGTGACGGCCGCGGCGGCGCGGTCGACGAGAAGCAGCGGGTTGCGGCACTCTGTGACGATCGTTGCGGGCCACTCTTCGTCGTACGCGTCAGCGCGCGCGATGCGGGCGAATGCTTCTTGTTTGTGCTCCCCGGTCAGGATCATCACCACTTCTGCGGATAGCCGGGCGATGGTGTCGACCCCGACGGTGACGCCTGTGTCGGGGACCATGTCCAGGGTGGTGAATTCAGGGAAGGTGGCCATGTTGTCGCGACGGGTGGCCTCGCCGAGCGTCACGATGTGAGTCTTCGCGTGGCGCGAGGTGCCGGGCTGGTTGAAGGCGACGTGGCCGTCGCTGTCGCCGGACGCGAGCAGGAAAAGATCGATGCCGCCAGCGTCTGCGATTCGCGTGTCGTACTCCTCCGGCGCCGCCGGGTCCGCCGTCCAGACCTGCGACGGCGCGTGGGTGTCTGATCTCTTGCTCGCGGCGGCAATCGGCGCGAGGATGTCCCGCAGCGCGAAGCCGAGGCACGAGTAGGACAAATCGGTGTCTACGACCCGGTAGCGACCTCCATCATCAGGCACGACGTAGTCGTCCATCATCACGATGACGAGGCTGGAGAGGTCGCGCCCGCGGGCAGCTTCCCGTGCGAGCGCGTCGTAGACCGGGACTGCGGTGCGGCCGCTGGGGCAGCCGAGGAGGAAGGGCTTGTCTCCCTTCGCGGATATGCGGTCCAGGATGATTTCTGCCACCACCTCTCCGATGGCGTCGGGGTCGGGAAGGATCTGCGGGGTGAGTCGCACGGTGAATCTGCCTTACTTTGAGGGGTTTCGCGGGGGCGGCGAGCTGCGCTATTCCTTGACGGCACCGGCGAGCATGCCGGAGATGAACTTGCGCTGGAAGAGCACATAGAGGATGAGCACGGGTGCTGCGACGATCAGCCCGCCGGCGGCCATGAGGTTGACTTCGGTCACATGCCGGCCTTGGAAGACACCGAGCGCCACCGTGGCCGTCTGATTGTCGCCGTGCAGGAACACGAGGGAGAGGAAGTAGTCGTTCCAGGTCCACATGAAGCTCAAAAGGATGAAGGTGTAGACGGCGGGCAGCAGGTTGGGGACGGCGATGGACCACAACATTCGGAACGGCCCGGCCCCGTCCATCTCCGCCGATTCGAAGATTCCGCGGGGCAGCGTACGAAATGCTGCCCGCATCCAGAAGATCCCGAAGGGTACCCCCATGCCGACGTGGATGAGGATGATGCCGAAGAGGTTATCGGTGAGACCCAGGGCTCGGAACTGGTAGTACAGGGGCACGATGATCGCCTCGAGCGAGATCATCATTCCGAGCAGGACCAGGGGGAAGAACACTTTGTCGCCGAGGACTCCGAGCACGCCGAACGCGTACCCACCGAGAAGGGCCAGGAGCACCCCGAGGGCCGCCACCGCCACGGTGATGGTGAGCGAGACCAGCATCGACCGGGAGAAATCGGCGTTGTTCCAGGCTGTGACGAAGTTGTCCCACTGGATTTCCCCGGTAGGGCGCCCGGCGCGATCAGGGCTGAGGGCGGCGGTGACGAATGTGGCGACCGGCCACAGGACGATGATCGCCATCACGGTGAGGATGACGTAGTTCCAGATCTTCTCCGCGAGTGAAGACATGGTCACTCCTTTTCCGAGACGCGGGTGATCACGACCGCGATGATCATGCAGAGCACGGCCATGACGACGCCGATGGCGGCAGCCTGTCCGACATTGGGATTGACGAACGCGGCCTTGTACAGGGCTACCGCAGGTGTGAGTGTGGAGGTGCCCGGTCCGCCCCGCGTGGTGATCCAGATGAGGTCGAACGCGCGCAGCGCGCCGGTGATCGTGAGGGTGAGCGCGATGGCGAGCTGCCCGCGCAGCCCGGGGAGCGTGACCGCGAAGAACTCCCGCACCGGGCCCGCGCCGTCCATGCGAGCGGCTTCGTACAGTTCCGGCGCGATCGAGGATGCTCCGGCGATGAACAGCACCATGCAGAACCCGAAAGCTCCCCACGTGCCGATCAGGCCGACCGCCGGGAGGGCCCATGTGAAGTCACCGAGCCAATTCTGTGCGAGCGCGCCGAGGCCCACGGCCCGTAGCGCTTCGTTGATCGGCCCTTCGGGGGCGTACATCCGCTTGAAGACCAGCGCGATCACGACGCTGGTGAGCACCTGCGGCAGGAAGAAGATCCAGCGGTAGATGCCCATGCCGGGACGCTTGGATGTCGTGACCAGTGCTGCGGAGATCAATCCGAGGGTGATGGGGAGCAGGGCGAAGAAGACGATGAGAACGAGCACGTTCCCGAGCGTCGAGCGCAGCACCGGGTCGGTGAAGAAGTTGATGTAGTTGTCGAATCCCACCCAGATGGCATCGGTGACACCGTTCCACTTGTAGAACGAGTACTGCACCGACTGAACCATCGGCCAGAGCACCACGAGTCCGTAGAGCAGGAGGCCGGGTGCGGCGAAGAGCAGTCCCGCGACGCGCATCCGTCGGCGGGCCAGGGACCTGCGGCGCCGCCGGCGGGGAACCAGCAGCATCCGGGTGGCGGGACCGCCGTCAGCCGTTTCCGGCACGACGGCGGCCCCTGCGTGGGCGATGCTCATTTGGAACCTTGCTCGGCCAGGAACGCGTCACGGTCTGCGTCCACTGCCTTCGTGAAGTCCTCGGGAGTCGTCTTTCCCGCGAGAAGCAGCTGGGTGTTCTGCGTCAGGATGTCGAGCATGGTCGGGCTTGCCCAGTCGAAGTACGGCACGTAGCCGTCGTCAGAGTCGAGGGTTGCCGTCGCCGTCGCCTCACCGGTCTGGCTGAGCACGTCCGGGATGTCAACCTTGTTGAGCATCGGCACGAGACCGAGGTCGACAGCCGCCTGGCTCGCATCCTTTGACATGAGGAAGTTGAGGAACGCGGCGGCGACGTCGGGGTTCTTGGATTTCGACGAGATGATCATGGCGCCCGCGGAGGCGCCCACACCCACGGTCGTGTCAGCGTCTGCCTGGGGCAACTGGATGTAGCCGAAGTCGTTCAGGCGGTCGCCGGTGAGCCCCAGCGAGCCGGTGTAGTCCCATCGGAAGACGGCGTCACCGTCAATGAAGTTCGCCAGCGACGTCTGGTAGTCGATGCCCTCGAAGTTCGGGGTCAGCCAGCCGGCCTCGTTCCATTCCTCGAGGGTCGTGGCGGCGTCGGTGAGACCCGTGTCGGCGGCCGTCACATCGGTGGAGCCGTAGACGAAGTCGTTGATATCGCTCTCCGACCCGTAGAGAGTCTGCAGCCCCAGCAGGGCGGCCGTGTTGCCGTCGAGACCGCTGTAGCTGAACGGCACCTGCCCGGCGGCCTTCACCTTCTTGGCTGCGGCCTCGAGCTCGTCCAGAGTGGTCGGCACCTGGATGCCCAGCTCGTCGAGCTTGCTGGCGTTGTAGTAGATGCCGATCAGGGATGCCGATGCGATTGGCGACGCGAACCATGACCCCTCGCCGATCGTGCTGAAGTCCTCGGTGAACTGGTTCTGACGAGCGATCGTGGTCGGAACCAGGTCGTCCCATCCGTACAGCTTGGCGTAGGAGTCCAGATTGACGACCAGTCCGCCCTCGGCGAGCGTGCCCAACGACGACCAGCCGTTGTTCGCGGAAGCGATATCGGGGCCGCCGTTGTCCTGGAGCTGAAGATTCAGGGTGCTGGTGAGCTGCCCCCAGTCCTCCTGCGTGCGCTCGATCGTCACGTTGGGGTACTTCTTCTCGAACTGGTCGATCATCTGGACGATCCAGTCGCCTTGAAAGAAGTCCGACAGCTTGAGGGTGACGTCCCCCGCGCCGGCGACGTCATCGGACACTTCGGTGGGCCCGGTGTTGCCGGCGGAGCTGCCGCCCGGCGCGCACGCGGTGATGGCGAGCACCGCAATCGAGCCGATCGCCGCAGCCGCGAGGGCGCGGGTCTTCTTCGAGATCATGTTCACTCCGTCGTGGTCGTAAGAACCAAATCCGCTCGGGCCATCGAATGATGGCCGGAGAAGGGCGGCGGGCACCGCCAGGTGAAAGCTAGCACCATTCGACCAGTTGTACCAGTTGTGTAACAAGAATCAATTTGGTTGCACCAGATTGCTCATGTGGTACCGTGGCGTCGTGACTCTCCCCACAGCTGCGACACAGGCCCACGACCAGCTCGCACAAGAGCTGGACTTGGGCGTGTACGCGGCCGGCACGCGACTCCCCGGAGAACGCGAACTGGCTGCGCGATTGGGCGTGAGCCGCGTGACCCTTCGCACAGCGCTCAGCGCGCTCGAAGCCGCCGGCCGCCTCACGAGGTCCGCTCAGCGCGGCTGGTTCGTCCCCGCAAACGTTGTCGGCGAACCGCCCAGCACTCTGCAATCCTTCACGGAGATGGCGCGCGCACGCGGGCTGCGACCGACAGCGAAGGTCCTTCGTCAGGAGGTTCGCCCGGCCACCCTCGATGAGGCGGAGAAGCTCCGGGTGGCTCCCACCTCCCCCGTGATCCAGATCGACCGGCTGCGGGGGATGGACGGCCGCCCCGTGTGCTTCGATGTGGTGGTCGTGGCGGAGGAGCGCGCGCACCGGCTCGCCGAGACCGAACTGAACGACGCTTCCCTCTACGAGACGTTGCGCGAAGTGTGCGGCGTCACGATTCATCGCAGCGCCTACAGCGTCATGGCCGCCGTTGCTGACAGCTCGTTGGCGCGGCTTCTCGACACCGTGGTGGGTGCCCCGGTGCTCGTAGGAGACGAGGTCGCGTACAACTCCGACGGTGTCCCCATCCTGCTCGGCACGAACAGCTACCGCGGCGACGCCTACCGATTCCAAGCAGATCTGTTCCGTCGCGCATGATCGAGCCGCGCTCTCCGAGTCACGCGACGCTCGAGGACGTCGCCACGCTGGCGGGTGTGTCACGGTCGACCGCATCCCGCGTGCTCACGGGGTCCGCGCATGTCAGCGCAAATGCTGTCACCGCCGTCCATGAAGCAGTGAAGGCACTGGGCTACGTCCCCGATCCGGCCGCGCGGGCATTGGCCATGCGTCGCGGCGCCCGGGACTCATGAGGCTGTCAATCGCATCGACATGTAGGAATTTCAATCCGCGCCCGCTCACCACGTTGTGCTGCGGACCGCAGTACCAGACTTGGCCAGGATGCGCCTGGTTCTTCGGCTTCCGTTGACGATGATCGTCCGGCGACAGGCACGCGCCAGCTTCTCGTCGCTGGCCGAGTCGGTGTAGAACAAGCTCTCCGTCAGATCGACTTCAGCCGACCGTAGAGCGGCAACTTTGGCGTGACCGACATTGTGATGGGTGATCCGCAACGAGTCGTCGGAGCAGCCGAGTTGCGATGCGAGCACGCGGAGGTCCCCGTAGCCGATTTGACGCAGGTACGCCGCTGCCAAGCTGCGTTCCGAAGCAGTGACCACCCATACCGGGCCAACGGCATGGGCGTCGTCGATTGCGTCGCGCGCGGCGTCGGCAAAGTTGTCCTGGGCGCTGGCCAGCTGTTCCGCCACTTCTTCAACCGCGAGATGGTATTGCCTCAGCGAGATGCCCCGCAACGCTGTGCGGACCGTCCAGCGGTTGAGCGATGCGCGAGTGGCACTGCGTGGTGAAGCGAGGAGGGCGAGGAGAACTGCCGGTGCGATCAGCGCTAGCCGGAGGGGCCGCCGCCGGTTGAGATGGCGGACGAGCGCCGCCATCGTGTCCGCTCTACTGAGTACGCCGTCGAGATCGAAGAGAGTAGTCACTCGTCGACGGCGCGATCGATGACGAGGGAGACGCGGTCGGCGCGGTAGACGTCCTGGGCATACTCCATGCAGCGCCCGTCGGCGGTGAAGGTGCGCCGGGTGAGGAGCAGCCCGGATGACGCAGGCCGCGCGCCGAGTTGTTCGGCGAGGGTGGTGTCCAGCGCGATCACTTCCAGGCGGGCCGTGGTGCGTGCCACGACAACTCCGAACCGGCCACGGATCTCGGTCCACAGCGATCCCGACAGGTCCCCATCGAGGAATCCAGGCACGAGGTCAGATGGATAGTAGGTAGTCTCCAGCGCCAGCGGCTCACCGTTGGAGCTGCGCAGTCGCTGCAGGGCATAGACGTCAGCATCCGTGGCGATGCCCAGGGCGCGGGCGACGCCCGTCGTAGCGGACTGCGTCTCGGACCAGATCAGTTGCGCGCCGGGCTGTTTGCCAGCGCGGGAGATCTCCTGCGAGAAACTTCCGAGCCGCAACTGCACCCTCGGTTCGGAGACGAACGTGCCACGCGTGGCGCTGCGGTAGATCAGCCCTTCGCTCTCCAACACGGTGAGCGCCCGGCGCGCCGTCATCCTGCTGACGTTGTGATCGACGCAGAGATCGCGCTCCGGGGGCAGCGGATCGTTAGGGTCCAGCTGACCGGACGCGATCTGTTCCCGGAGCTCCTCGGCGATGCGAAGGTAGGCCGGTTCTTTACGGTCGGCGCGGGTCTCCCCCGATCGCTCCACGGTGCTCACACTTGACACGCTACCCTCCGTTCCCCTAGCGTCCTTTGGTATATACCAATACTCTACGCCCGATGGAGGACGTTCATGAAGGAAAAGCGCAGCGTCGAGCCACCTTCCGAACCTGGGGCGCCGATGAAGCGTGAGCTCGGCCTCTACGCCTCATTCGCCGTCGCGTTCGGGTTCGTCTCGATCGCAACCGGCATTTTTACCACTTACGGAGCGGTGATCAACAGCTCCGGCCCGCGGGGCATCTGGGCTTGGCCGATCGCCGTGGCCGGTCAGCTCACCGTCGCGCTGATCTTCGGCGCCCTCGCAGCCCGCATCCCGATCAGCGGCTACGCCTATCAATGGATGTCGCGCCTAGCGAACCCGATCCTCGGCTGGCTGATGGGCTGGATCTCTTTCGCGTTCCTCGTGGTCGTGGTTGTCGCCGTTGACTACACCATCGCCGCGACCGTCGCACCCGAATTGTTCGGCTACGTCCCCACCGCAGCCAACAGCTGGTTCGTCACCGCGATCGTCATGCTCATCCAGGCGATCCTTGTGGTCTGGTCGACGCGCGTGACCAATCGCGTGAACGAGATCGCCGTCACGATGCAGATCATTGGCATGGTCGGCATCACCGTGCTGCTGTTCGTTGTCGGCGCCGTCACCGGCCAGATCGACCTCTCTCGCCTGTTCGAGACGGCCCCGGTCGCCGCCGAAGGCTACTGGGACCTCGGCGGCCTGACCGAGGTCGGCCCGTTCCCGCTGGCGTTCCTGCTCGGTGCGTTCACAATCGTCGGTTTCGAGTCGGCCGCGAACCTCGCTGAGGAGACCAAGAACCCCGCACGCGTGATCCCCCGCGCCATGATGCAGGCCGTGCTCGCCCTCGGCATCCTCGGCATGCTGTTCCTCATCGCGGTCACCGCTCTCGCCGCGAACACCACCGCCCTGGCAGAATCGGCCACACCGGTCGCATCGGTGATCACCGCGGTGCTCGGGCCGTTCGTCGGCAAGGCGCTGCTCGTGCTCGTGGTCGTCTCGATCTTCTCGTGCGGCCTTGTCATCACCCTCAGCGGCACTCGCCTCATCTGGGCAATGTCTCGCGACGCCCGATTCCCTGGCTGGCAAGTTCTACGGCGGGTCAACGCCAAGCGGCACACCCCGGTCGCTGCGACCGTCGCGTTCTTCGTGATCACCCAGCTGATCCTGGCGATCTTCGCGTTCACCGAGAACGCCCTGTTCGTGCTGTTCTCCGCGGCCACGCTGCTGCCCGCGATCATTTATGCCGGCACGACGCTGCTGTACATCATCAAACGCAAGAGTCTCCCGCCCAGCCAAGGGTTCACGCTCGGCAAGTGGGAGATCCCCGTCATCATCCTGGCGTCGGTGTGGCTGATATACGAGCTCGCGATCTTCCGCGACGACTCGTTCGCGGAGCCGCGCCTGTACGTGCTGATCATGATGGCGATCGGCGGCGTCTACCTCGCCTACCTGCTCATCACCCGCGGCAAGAAGGGCCTCACCATGCCCGAGATGGGCGACGTCGACCGCGCGTTCGACTCCGCGACGGTGGACAACGCTCCTGCGGCTGAGACCACCACCACTACTGAGGGGCAGAAATGACCGAGAACTCACTCACCGCGACCATCGCCGTCATCGGCGGAGGCGTCGTAGGCGCGGCGATCCTCTACACGCTCGCACACCGCGGCGTCGACGCGCTGCTGCTCGAGGCCGAACCCGACCTCGGCTATGGCGCCAGCGGAACCAACTCCGGTGTTCTGCACACCGGTTTCGATTCCACTCCCGGTGAGCTAGAGACCGAGCTCATCCTCCGTGCCGCCCAGCTCCGCCCGCCGGTGCTCGAGGCTCTCGGGGTCCCGGTGATCCACTGCGGCGCCCAACTCGTCCCCCACGAGGCCGAGGATCACGACACCGTCCGCGCGCTAGCCGAAAATGCCCAGCAGAACGGTGTCGAGGTGCACATCCGTGAGGAAGACGGCGCGCTGCTGGTTCCTGGCGAGTCCGTCAGCGACCCGGTCGCGTTCACGCTTTCCCTAGCCGCCTCCGCGGTCGCGGCGGGTGGCCGCGTGGAGACCGACGCCCGCGTCGTCGCGATCACCCCCGGCGAGGACGGCCTGCGGATCACGCTCGAAGACGGCCGCGCCATCCAGGCTCAAGCCGTTGTCAACGCCGCCGGCCTCTACGCGGACGAGATCGCCCGGCTGATCGGCGACGACAGCTTCGACGTATATCCCCGCAAGGGCGAGTTCTTCGTCTTCGAGCTGCCCGGAGCCCAGACACTGGACCACATCGTGCTGCCAGTGCCAACCAAGCGCACCAAGGGCGTGCTGGTGTTCCCCACCCTGGACGGCAAGGTCGTCAGCGGCCCGACCGCGGTCGACCTCGGAGACAAGACCGACTGGAGCGTCCGCCCGGAAGCGGCCGACGAGATCCTGCCTAAAGCGATCAAGCAGTTCCCCGCCCTGGAGGGACTCACCCCGGTGGCCAGCTACGCGGGCCTGCGCCCGGCGGGACGCGGGTCGAACTACGTCATCGGCTCATCCGCCGCGGACCGCCGCCTGATCAACGTCGGTGCGATCCGCTCCACCGGGCTGACCGCCTCTCTGGGCATCGGTGACTACGTCGCTGAGCTGCTCCGCGACGACCTCGGCGTCGCCATCGGCGACCTGCAGGCACCCACCCCCATTGAGCATCCCGCCGCCACCAGCCCCTGGTGGAAGCGCACCGCCGCCCGGTACGCCGCCGCCCAGCGGTAACCCTCTGACCCGGTGCGGGCCTGCCGCTCGCAAGCGCGGGCCCGCGCCGAACCACACGAGAAAGAAGAAGCCATGACCACGGTGCTCGCCATCGACCAAGGCACCTCCGGCACGAAAGCCGTCGTCGTCGACGGCGACGGGCAGGTTCTCGGACTCAGCGAAGTGTCCGTCCGGCCCACCTACCTCCCCGGCGGCGGCGTCGAGCAAGACCCGCAAGCCCTACTGGACTCCGTCATCACCGCCGGCCGATACGCCGTCAACCGCGCCGGCGTCCCGGTCGACATCGTCACCCTCGCCAACCAGGGCGAAACCGTCCTCGCGTGGGACCCGGACACCGGCAACCCGCTGTCCAACATGATCGTCTGGCAAGACCGCCGCGCCGAAGGCATCTGCACCGGTCTCCGCGAGCACGCCGACTACATCAGCGACAAGACCGGCCTCGTCCTCGACCCGTACTTCAGCGCCCCCAAGCAGGCTTGGATCCGGGAGAACATCACCCGCGACGGTGTCGTCACCACCTCGGACACTTGGATCCTCCATCAGCTCACAGGCGAGTTCGTCACCGACGCTTCCACCGCCAGCCGCTCCCTCGTCGTCGACGTCGACAAGGTCACCTGGGACCTCGAGCTGCTTGACCTGTTCGGCCTCGCCGAAGAAGACCTGCCCCACATCCTCGCCTGCGACGAGGTCGCCGGTGCCACCACCGCCTTCGGGAGCACCGCACGCGTGGGCGGCCTCATCGTCGACCAGCAGGCCGCCCTGGTCGCGCAGAAGTGCCTCCGACCCGGTGAAGCGAAGTGCACGTTCGGCACCGGCGCCTTCCTGCTCGCAAACACCGGCGACAAGGCCGTCCGCTCCGGCGCCAACCTCTCCACCTCGGTCGCCTGGCAGGACCGGACCGGTAGCACTTACTGCCTCGACGGTCAGGTCTACACCGCCGCGTCCGCCGTTCGATGGCTCGAGCAGCTCACCTTCATCGACACCGCGGCAGACCTAGACCGTGTCGCCGCGAAAGACTCGGCAGGCGTCATGTGCGTCCCTGCCCTTGCCGGTCTCGCCGCGCCCTGGTGGCGCTCCGACGCCACCGCAACCTTCACCGGCCTGACGCTGTCGACCGGGAGCCAGGAGATGGTCCGTGCCGTCCTGGAGGGCATCGCCGCACAGGTCGCCGAGCTGGCCCGCGCCATGGCCACAGACCTCGGCGCACCGCTGCAGCGACTGCGCGTGGACGGCGGCCTCACTCAGAGCACGGTCCTCATGCAGGCCGTCGCCGACCTCATGCGCATCCCCGTCGACGTGTACCCGTCCCAGCACGCCACCCCGCTCGGCGCGGCCGCTCTCGCCCGCTGCGCGATGGACCGTACCCTCACCCTCGAGCAGGCGATCGTCGACTGGAAACCGTCCCAGACCTACGAACCACAGTGGTCTGACGCCCGCGCGGAAGAGTTCTCCGCCCGTTGGCGAGCCATCGCCAACCGCGAATTGTGAACGCCATGGAAAGGAAACCAATGATCGACCGACAGAACATCTCCTCCGGGTCCCCCCGGGAACCCATCCTCGGATACTCCCGCGCCGTGAAGGTCGGCAACCTGGTCTTCGTCGCCGGAACCACCAGCGGCGGCGTCGGCGATACTGCGGCAGAGCAGACCCGCGAGATCTTCCGCCGAATCGAGAAGGCACTTAGCGAGGCAGGCGGCAGCCTGAAGGACGTCGTCCGCACCCGCATCTTCCTCACCGACATAGGCGACTTCGACGCTGTGGGCGCCGTCCACGGCGAACTGTTCGGGCAGATCCTCCCCGTGACCTCCACGATCGGCACCACCGCGCTCGCATCGCCGGAGTTACTGGTGGAGATCGAGGTCGACGCGGTACTCACCGTTGCGGCCTGATCAACACTCGCGGCGCAGCTCATATCGAGCACGCGACACGTATCCCCCATGGACGAGTTGATGAGGTCCAAGGACTCCGCCCACCGACACTCCGAGCGTGGCCAGAGGATTCTAGGGTGAGGCCCGAACGCCAGGTGCGACTCCGGATCGAATTAGTCACGCCTCCCGCGGTGAAGCGCCCGCGAGGCAGTACGCTAGTGATCCCCGTGCAGGATCAGGATGTGGAATATCGTGCCTCGCTCGCGATCGCGCAGAAGTCGCGCCGGTGGCGCGAGCGTTTGGACCCCCACAACCTCGTTACGTCCGCATCGTTTCAACGTCGAACTCTTCTAGCCCGCACCGCTGGCGGCAACGCGACGGTACCCCCGCAACGGCCGACAGTCCTCGCCTCATCAAGAGGGGATGGCGCACCGCGTCACTCTTCTCGGACCTGCCCAGGCTGAGCGTCAACTAGAACTCGCCTATCGCCATCCCAAGTCTGAGGTACAGGTCCGTGACGGCCTCGTTGTTCACCCGGTACCGGACCCAGACTCCCCTGCGTGATCCGCCGGGGAGCGTGGGCGGGTCGGCAATGATGAGGCCAGCGGCTTCGAGTTCATTGAGGAGGGGTTGGATGGTTGTCCGGCCGAGCGCGAGCGCATCGCAGATGGCGCCGACGGTGACATCGGGGTTGCTGCGGAGGTAACGGATGATCCCGGCCTTCACGAGGTTGCCGAGCAGCGAAATCGGGTCCTGAGCATCTTCAGAGCCGGCGGGCTGCGCGAGGCGTGGCATACCTCAAGTGTGGCGCAGAGAGCATTGCGTCGTCCAGACAACTATCTGGGTTAGTCGTTTACTTTACAACTACACTGCTATACAGTGCGGTTATGTCCGGGGCTAGCGCGATTCGTGGACGGGGTGCAGAATCCCCCTTGTCCGCTGTCTCCCCCATCGCGCCGGACGGCAACTGCCTGATGAAGACCACAAAATCGCACCCCACGCCATCTGATCTCTCCACAACCCTGGTCGCTCTGCGCGTCCACCGCGTTATCCACAACCTGGCTAAGGCTCCTGTGCGGCTGGGGTGCGCTGTGCGTACCGTCGGGTCGTGGCAGCCGCTCCGCGACCCGTCCAGATCGTCCGCAGCGGCCACCCCGAGGATCGGGAGGGCGCGGGTGACCCCGGCGCCGGCATCGCTGTACGCGGCGAGCGCGTCCACACCTACCGGTACCGTCCGCAGGTGCGAGTCGCAGGATCCTTGGAACGCGTAGGCAAGTGCTTGTCGAACCCCCTGGGACCCGACACCCCGCTTCCAGCGCTCCAACCCACCGCGCACCACACCACGCTACGCCTTAACTGCCTTACTCGAAACGAGTTCCACAGAAAGTGCCTGCGTGCATTGCTCTCCTCTTGTCTTGGCTCTGGCCGTTGCCTTGCCTCTGGCCGTTGCCTCGGCTCCCGTCTCTCACGCGGACCGTGTACTTTCGCCCGCAGCAGCGTTTCTCGTCGGCGAGATTCGCGGAGGAGTTCGTCGAGTAACCGTCAAGTTCATTTGGCGTGGGCTCTGCGGGCATTGCCACGGGCCGGTCATACGAATCTTGGAGCCAAGCCAGTCATCGGCAGCGCCGCACGCAATGCAGCTCGCGCGTTCAAGCACCCACAACCGAACGCACTCCGGCCCGCACGCCACGCACCCCAAGGCGCAGTGCCGAGAGCGGACCGACTATCGAACGGTCAGCGAGCGGCGAGTGAGCTCCGACTAGACGATTGCGGCATCATCGTGTGCATGCCTGAAGCGCGCATCGGCGGCCAGTCCGAGTATCTCCTCCTCACGCCGCCCGCACCCGGCACCCCGGCGCAAGCAGTCGCAGTTCTGGCTCTCAGCGGACTGCACGCGGTGACCGCGATTCAGGAGCACTGGAGCGGAGGCTTCGAGGACCTTGCCAAGTTCTTTGGATCGATGGAGAAGTCGTGGCGCGGCTGGCGAGGGACGCGGAGCTGGGAATCGTTGGAGGGTGAACTACGCCTGACTGCGACACACCACGGCGGCGTCATTCAGCTGAAGGTCACGATTCGAAGGATCGCGTTCGATCTGGCAAACGACGGTTGGACTGCTGAAGGCGACCTGGTCATAGAACCGGGCGAAGAACTGACGAGGATAACGCGAGATGTCGTGGCATTCGCCACCCCGAGCTAAGACATCGCGCGCACAAGCTCGGTGAACGACCGGCTAGGGTTCTGCGCGGGCTGTCAGGTGGCAAGCAATGCGTCGCAGAGCGTCACTCTCCGCCCCACCTGCACCAGTAGCTCGCCGCCAAGGTCCACGGATCGCATCCACACTCGAAACTCGATTGTTCCGTCGTCTTGCCTTCGCACGGACACCCTCGTTGCCCTCTCACGCTCAAGCCTCGCGCGGTCGCCCGCGTCGTCGAACCAGCGCACCGCCACAGACCGGGCGATCTCATCCCAGGTGAGCGCGACGCCACTGCCATCGGCAGCCCAAGCCGTCGCTGTGGCAACCCACGGTTCTTCGCCCCTGTCGACTACCAGACCGAGCTCGATGAGGTCATCGACGACGGGGACCTCGAGTGCCTCATTTCCCATTGACCGCTCCCTTTCGAACAGACAGCCAAGTTGTCGAGTAGATCACGCCATCGCCATCCGCTCAACCGCGACGAGCGACCCCCACGCTCACGCCATGCGTTCGCTTGTGGACCGGCTATCGAACGAGACTTGGCCCGCCCGGCTCCGCGTCATTGCCGCTGAAGGAATCCCGCGAAAACGGCGTGACGGCGCAGTGTGACCTTGATCTGATCGCGGATCGAGGACGGCATCGTGTTCTCTGGGGAATAGGCCTTCAGCTCTACAATGACCTCTGGCTGTGGGTGATCCTTACGCTTCACGAGAACATCGGCGCGAACCGTCGAGTGGGCGCTTTTTATGTCTACCTCGTGTCGGGCGTCAAGCCCTAGCTGGCGCAACACGAAGGCGATGCGCCTCCCGAGGCCGGTCGGGTTTGTAGTCACGCCCGCATACCAGGTGCGCCCCTCATCGGCTCGTTTGGACTTGATCTCTCGCATAGGTGCATAACTCGAAGGATCCCACCGGTCCGTCAGGACCGAGTAGAAGTGTGTCTGCCCGGGACGCTCGAAGTAGGACTGGCCGATCACCGGCTCGGCGACCGTCAAGTCCTTCCCGACGGGAGCGAGATCTGCCACTGCAATCGGGATGAGCCGAACGTCAAAGTACAACCGCGCGCGATTGAACTGCTCCAGTGGGAGCTGCGCCCGGTCCTCAGGATTCAGCTCTCTCCAGAAGGCCCCCCAGTTGAGCTTGTATCCATCGCGTGGATGGGTGAACGACTGGATCCGCTGGATGCGTATACCGTCCGTCACTGGCCACAACATAATGACCTGATAACGAGAAAGGTCGTTGAGACCGGCGATATCCGCCGCTAGTTCGCGACCGACCTTCTCGATAGTGTCGCCGATGGTCTCGGAGGCTTCGGAGATCTCCGAGATTGTGCCGTGCAGGACGCCCGCGTCGGCAAGCTCGCGCCCCGCATTGTGAAACTCGAATGTCTCTTCAACAATCTCCGGCCATAGCTCCCGCGCGGGGCCCTCGAGTTCGAAGTCCGCGCGGACAAGCAGGCGTTCGCGCTGGCTCGTTGCGTCCGCAAGCGCTTTCTGGAAGTCGCGACGCGTCGTCAACCAAATGAAGAGGATCGGCTTCCCTCGGAACTCGCTCTTGTCGAGGCGGCTGATCCGCTCAACAAACTTCACGGGGACGGACGAGCGATCGGCCACCGAGTCTTCGAACTGGTCCACGATTGCGATGAGAAGCTCCGGGTGCTGTGTCTTGCCCCACGCTCGATCGATGGTGGACAGGAGAGTTGCCTCGTCCTCGACGTCTGCGCGCGAAAGATCGACCACGCGAGTGCCCTCGAGGTGCGTTTCGAGTTCGCGCGCCGCCGAACTCTTGCCCGACCCACTTCGCCCGTACAGCGGAAGGAAGCGGACACCACCGCTTACCTTCATGCTGCGGTATGCGCCCTGCACGAGATCGTTCAGATCCGTACTCGGACGGAGTCGTCCCCGGAAACTCGGGTCGAGGTCCTCGTAGCGGGCGGGAAGAGTGGGAATCGACTCCATGCCACGATGCTCCCACAGGTGAGGCTGTGCTTCGTCGCTCCCCCATCAGAAGTCGTCCGGTTTGCGATCGCAGCCTTCGGCTGGACACGTGTTCGGGCTCCGCGATATACGCGCGCCTTTCGGATCAGGCGTGAGTGCGAAGTGTTGTCTGGTCGCTTTCGAGGGCGAGGGCTCTCTGAGCGTCGACCCTCGCATCAGCGCGCTCGCGCGCACGTCGTGGCCAGAATCCCGCCTCGATCTTCGCTCGCTCCCAGTCCCGCTTGAGAAGGTCTTGGAATCGAGTGACGATCGCGTCGGCCAATTCAGGCGCGGGATTCGCGATGAAGTCGTCGATCTGCCGGATGCATTCTCCGTCTTGGTAAGGGTTCAGCCTGAGAGCGATCGAATTGCGGATCTTCTTTCTCGCTTCATCGTCGACTTGGCTGATGAGTTCCGGGATGAGACCCCGAAGCGTGTCACGCCACTTCTGACGTTCTTCGACGACGGACTTGTGCTTGATGTTGCGGGACACACCCCAGATGCTGATGATCGCGCTCGTGATCGTCCCAAAGACAGCTGCAATAGCCGCGGCAGTCCAAAACTCCATCGAGGATTCCATCCCTGGTAGCTGGTCAGTCGATCGTAGCGATCCCCGGCCTGCGCGACGGTTCGATGGACTCCTGATCCCTGGCTACCCTCAGAGGCGGGCGTAGCAGGGCTTGCGCGCAGTGCCCAAACGAGGATCCCGACGCACGTGACAGTCCCGCTTGCGGGCATTGCCCGAATACGGATGGCCACCGGGCGCCGGGGCTTGGCGGTCTTAGGGTGGTCCTGCCTCTTGGTCGGTTCGACCGGATTCGGTCAGCTCGGGTCATCTTTCGGTGACTGAGGCGGGAAAGAGATGGCCCTTGATTCATATCTCAGAAACTCGAACGCTGCGTCGGTCGCCTCGTCCAGCGGCATGGCAAGTGGTATCACGATGCCGTTCTCGT
Organism: Microbacterium sp.; assembly: GCF_051953575.1. Lineage (GTDB taxonomy): Bacteria > Actinomycetota > Actinomycetes > Actinomycetales > Microbacteriaceae > Microbacterium. The sequence continues at coordinate 8,194 of NZ_JBQCIP010000069.1, read as the reverse complement.
CGGCGGCGAGCGGCTCCAGCGTCGCCAGTTGCGAGGCGAGCATCGATGCGGGCATGAAGTGCCCTGTTCGCTGTCCGATGCGCGCCGCGAGTTCTTCGTCGCTGCCGTGCACGTGCACGAACACGAGATCCGTGGCGCTGTCTCGAATGAGCGCGTCACGGTACACCCGCCGCAACGCGGAGCATGCAACGACCACGCGCCGCGCTCGGCCCTCCTTGCGGACGCGCAGCGCAACCCTGGTGAGCCACGGCCATCGGTCCTGATCGGTCAATGGCACCCCTGCTGCCATCTGCGCCTTCGCGGCCGCGGAGTGAAGGTCGTCGGCTTCGATGAAGGCCGCGTCGAGTCGTTCCGCGATGGCGGCGGCCAGCGTCGACTTTCCGGCGCCGGCCACCCCCATCACGACGATCGCGACCGGCGATTCCGGCGCGCCTGCCGCGGCGTCCATCTCGATCACCAGTCGTGGACGGTTCCGTCGAGCAGGCGGTTGTACGGCAGGTAGGCCTGTTCGTACGGGTACCTGCCGGCCTCATCGACGTTGAGTTCCACACCGAGGCCGGGCATGTCGCCGGGGTGCAGGTAGCCGTCGGTCCAGGTGAAGGACTGCTCGAAGACCTGGTCGGTCTTCGCGCCGTGCTTCATGTACTCCTGGATGCCGAAGTTGTGGATGCTGAGACCCAGGTGCATCGCGGCGGCCATGCCGACCGGCGAGATGTCGGTGGGTCCGTGCATGCCCGACTTGATCTGGTACATCGCCGCGTAGTCGAGGGTCTTCTTCAACGGCGAGATGCCGCCCATGTGGGTCACCGCACCGCGCACGTAGTCGATGAGCTGGTCACGGATGATGTCCTTGAAGTCCCACACCGTGTTGAAGATCTCACCGATCGCCAGCGGCGTCGTGGTGTGCTGACGCACCAGCCGCAGCGCCTCCTGATTCTCTGCCGGGGTGCAGTCCTCGAGCCAGAACAGGTCATACGGCTCGAGGTCCTTGCCCAGCCGCGCGGCCTGGATCGGCGTCATCCGGTGGTGACCGTCGTGCAGCAGCGGGATGTCGGGACCGAACTCGTTCCGCACCGCCTCGAACACACCCGGCAGATGATTCAGGTAGGCACGGGTGTCCCAGTCCTCCTCGACCGGCTTCGCCCCTCGGCGCGCCGGCTCGTGGTCGTACCGCACGGTCGCGTCGCCGACGTCGGCGCCCTGCGCCGCGATCCCGTAGATCGCCTTCAGCGTCGGCACCCCGGTCTGCACCCGGATCGCCTTGTACCCCTGCTCCTGGTGGGAGCGGATCGAATCGAACAGCTCGGGCAGCTCCTTGCCCGACGCGTGCCCGTAGGCCATGAGCCCGTTTCGCGACGCGCCGCCCAGCAGCTGGTAGACCGGCATCCCGGCGGCCTTGCCCTTGATGTCCCACAGTGCCATGTCGACCGACGCGATCGCCGCCATCGTCACCGGGCCACGACGCCAGTATGCCCCCCGGTACAGGAACTGCCACGTGTCCTCGATCCGCGACGCATCGGCCCCGATCAAAAGCGGCACCACGTGCTCGGTGAGATACGCGACCACGGCGAGCTCACGACCGTTCAGCGTCGCATCGCCGATGCCGGTGAGGCCGTCCGCCGTCGTGAGCTTCAGCGTGACGAAGTTGCGGTCAGGGCTGGTCACGATGACCTCAGCCTTGTCGATGATCATTGGTTCTCCTTGGAACAGTCGGTCGTCACGACCGGGATGAATCGCCGCACGTGATCGACGAAGTCGGGAAGCGCGGCCAGTTTCGGTGACACGAGTGCGATGAGCGCCGAGATGGGATCGTCGCATGCCTCGGCAGCAGCGACCGCGTCTGCTCGCACATCGACGGCGCCGGGGTCGGTGCGCAGCCACGCGATCCACGTCGCGAGCGCGCGTGCGCTGGCCGAGGCATCCCCACCGGCGTCGACCGACCGCTCGGCGACGGCCGCGAACCGGAACTGCACCTTCGTCGTCGCCTCGGCGGCGATCTGCGCAAGGCGGTGCACGATGCGCGGGTTCGCGAAGCGTTCGATGAGCTGAGCCCGATACCGCTCGTGCTCTGTGCCGCCGGGAAGGCAGGCGACGGCCTCAGCCCAGAACGACTCGACCAGGGCACGGCATTCCGGGTCGGCGATCGCCTCGGCGACGGTGTCGAGACCCCGCGGCATCCCCGCGAACGTGAGCAGACTGTGGGCGCCGTTGAGCAGCCACAGCTTGCGGTTCTCCCACGGTTCGATGTCGTCGACGAACCGCGCACCGGCGCTCTCCCAGTCGGGCCGTCCCGCGGGGAAACTCCCCGCGAGCACCCAATCCGAGAACGGCTCGGTCATCACCGTGAGGTCGTCGAGCCAGCCGGCGCGCGACAGGACAGCCGGGGCTTCATCGGTGTGGGGGGTGATGCGGTCGACCGAGGTGCTCACGAACGACACGTTCGAGCGGATCCACGCGGCGAGGGCCTGATCGACCCGTTCAGCGAACGCCGTGACGCCGCGGGCGACGAATTCGCCGTTGCCGGGGATGTTGTCGCAGGGCACGACCGCGATCGGCCCGGCGTCGGCGTCGCGTCGCGCGCGGAACGCGGTGGTGAGCCGGCCGAGAATCGTCGTCGCGGCCGGTCGATAGACACGCAGCGCATCGAGGTCGGATCGCACGTCGGGGTCGTCGAGGTCGGGCAGCCCGGCGGTGGTCAGCCGGTAGCCGCTCTCGGTCACGGTCAGCGTGATGACGGCGACGTGAGGGTCGCTCACGAGGGCCTCGAGTCGCTGGATGTCGTCTCCCGCGACGGCCTCGACGACGCTGCCGACCACCTCGAGCCGGTCGGTGTCGGGACCCCGCTCGACGAGGGTGAAGAGTCCGTCCTGCCGGGTGAGGGCCTCGGCGCTCGCGCCGCTTCGTCCGGTGAAGGCCGCGATCCCCCACTGCGCCGCATCGGACGCGTGGGCGGTGTACCAGGCCTGGTGCGCACGGAAGAAGTGCCCGAGCCCTAGATGGACGATTCTCACGGGTGCGGGGGTGGCAGCTTCGCCGGTGCGTCGAGCGAGTTCCGCGCGGGTGAGCGATGAGGGGATCACAGTTTGAATACCTCTCGCGGGATCGTGTCGACGAGGTCGCGGATGACCCTGCGCGCCGTCGGAAGGCTCACGCGACCCTCGACGACGAGTCGCGCGAGGAACGCGGCATCCGATCGTCGTGCCGTGTCGTGTCGTGCGGGAATGGACAGGAACGCGCGCGTGTCGTCGATGAAGCCGCTCGACCGATAGAAGCCGGCGGTCTCGGTGACGGCCGACCTCCAGCGCTGGATCGCGTCCGGCGCGTCGAGGAACCACCAGGGTGCTCCGATGTAGACGCTCGGGTAAAACCCCGCGAGCGGTGCCACCTCTCGCGAGTACACCGTCTCGTCGACGGCGAACAGGGCGAGGTGGAACCCCGGCGCCGTGCCGAAGGCGTTGAGCAGCGGCTGGAGGTTCTTCGTGTATTCCGTGGCCAGCGGGATGTCGTGCCCGGTGTCTGGTCCGAACCTCTCGAACGTCGGCCGGTGGTGGTTGCGGTGCACACCGGGGTGCAGCGTCATGACGAGCCCGTCCGAGACGCTCATGCGCGCCATCTGGAACAGCATGTGCCCCCGGAAGACGCGTGCGGCCGCAGCATCCGCCGTGCCGGCGAGCGCCGACCGGAACAGCTCCTCCGCGGTGCCGGCGTCGAGATCCGTCGTGAACGGCTCGACCACCCCGTGATCGGCTGAGACCGCCCCGTGCTCGATGAAGTACGCCCGACGCGCTCGCAGCGCCTCGAGGTACCCCGCGAAGGTCGCCGGCTGTCCCGTCGCCGCGAGCAGCCGTTCGACCCGCGCTCCGAACCCGGGCGCCACCGGATCCAGGTACGCGTCGGGGCGGAAGGTCGGAAGCACGCGCCCGCTGAAAGACGGATCCGCGGCGAGCTGCGCGTGCGGCGCCAGGTCATCGAGGGGGTCGTCTGTGGTGGCGAGCACCTCGATGCGGAACCTGTCGAAGAGTGCGCGGGGTCGGAATCCGGGCTCTGTCAATGCTGTGGCGACGCGGTCATAGATGCGATCTGAGGTCTCGGGTGAGAGCTCCTCATCGATGCCGAAGAGCATCGCGAGCTCGTCGGTGAGCCAATATCCGCTCGCCGTCCCGGCGAAGCGGTGCCAATGTGCCGCGAGGATGCGCCAGGCCTCGCGCGGATCCACCGCGCGATGCCGGTCGAGACCGAGGTCACCGAGCGCCACCCCGCTCGCGTGCAGCAGGCGTGTCACGTAGTGATCGCGTGTGAGGAACAGCTCGGCGGGGTCGCTGAACGGGATGTCATCCGCCAGGAGACGAGGGTCGACGTGGCCGTGCGGCGAGATGATCGGCGCGTCCGCCACCTCGGCATGCAGCTCGGCCGCGAGCTCTCGGGCACGCACGTCTGAAGGAAAGAGTCGAAAGTCCATGAGAGCGGGCCTACTTCGCGATGAGGTTGAGCTGAGCGTTGAGGGCGGCGACCTGCTCGACGGGCACACTGCCTGCCTGCGTGATGAGCTTCTGCAGGCTCATCCGGTCGACGATCGCCTGCATCGCAGGAGGGATCTCGACGCCACGACCCACTTCGCCTCGGCTCGTCGCGAGGGCTTCGAGAACCGCACCGATCAGTCGGGCGCCCTCCTCGGACTGCTTGATGTCGCCGAGCGTGTCGTTGATCGAGAAGAATCCCTCGGGCGCAGGCAGCGGCGCCTCGTCGAACCAGTTCGCGATCGTCGTGGCGGGCATGATGGATGCCGCGGGCACCTCGTCGACCTTGCGCACCTCGATCGTGTCGGTCGCCTCGCCGGCCCGTGCCGTGATCTCGTGCTCACCCGTCAGGGGCACCGAGAACCGGAACGCCCGGGCACCCGAGACCGCGCCGACCTCGGCGCCGTCGACGAGCAGCGTGACCTCGGTCTGGTTGGAGTAGACGACCACCTCTGTCACGTCTTCGGCCCGTTCCGCGCGCCGGCGCCCGGCCACGCGGACGAACGGCTCGGTCGCCCACGCCGCCTTGTAGACGTAGAACGCGTCCTTCTTCAGCGTCCGGTCGAACGAGACCAGGCCCTTCTGATTGCGCCCGGCGACACCGCCTTCGTCGCGCCCGGCCGAGCCGAAGTCGGCGAGGTTCCACACGTGCGTGGCCCACAGCCACGGCCGCTGTTCGATCATCTCGACCATGTGCTCGTGGTAGAGCGCCTGATAGGTCTCGGAGTAATCGCCCTTCGCGGGACCGGCGGACTGGTAGAGCGGGTTGGCATCGGCTCCGTACTCCGAGAGGCCGATCGCGATCTCGGGGTACGAGGCATGGAAGTCGTCGAGCCAGGTGTCGTTGTCCGCAGCCTCCCCGACGTACCAGCCGAAGTAGAGGTTGTACGACATGATGTCCGGCAGGGTGACGAGCGGGTGGTCGGTCTCGAGCAGGAACAGGTTCGCCATCGCGGTCAGTCGCGTGGGGTCGAGACGGTGCGCGAGGTCGTTGAGGTCGCGATGCGCGGCGACCACGTCCTCCCCCGCGCCCGCGAGGGTGATCTCGTTCGACAGCCCCCAGCAGACGATGCTCGCATGGTGGCGGTTCTGCACGATCAGCTCCGTGAGCTGGTCGCTGGCGTTGTCGACGGCCCCGGGCAGGAACACCGTGATTTGCGGGATCTCGGCCCAGACCACGAGCCCGGCTTCATCGCAGAGGTCGTAGAAGCGCTGGTCGTGCTGGTAGTGGGCGAGCCGGACGGTGGTCGCCCCGAGCTCGCGGATCAGCGCGAGGTCGGTCTGCTTCATGGCTTCGGTGATCGCATTGCCGGCGCCCTCGAAGTCCTGGTGCCGCGAGACGCCGCGGAGCGGGTACTCCTCGCCGTTGAGCAGGAACCCCCGCTGGGGGTCGATCTCGAACTCCCGGCAGCCGAATCGCAGCTCGACCTCGTCGACGACGGCATCGCCGTCGAGGAGCTCGGCGCGGGCCGTGTAGAGGTGCGGGTCGCGCAGTCCGTGCCAACGGCGAACCGTCGCGATCGTCAGATCAGCCTGGGCTCCGCTTCCGACGACGGGCACCGTGACCGCACCCTCGCCGTCGATGACGAACCGAACGGATGCATCGGCCGTACCGGGCCCCGAGACGTCGGCGCTCATCGAGACGACGGCGCTCCCCTCGGCGAGACGCGGGGTGACCGTGAATCCGGGCCCGCCGTCGCGATCGAGGGCGAGGTGCGTCGCGCCGACGCTGATCTGCCGCACCTCGCGGTAGATCCCGCCGTAGAAGGTGAAGTCGGCCTGCTGCGGGTAGACGGTCTCGTTCGCGGCGTTGTCGACGACGACCACGATGGTCGCGGCATCCTGCACCACATGATCGGTCACGTTCACTCGGAACGTGGAGTACCCGCCGTGGTGGCGAATCAGCAGCGCGCCGCCGACATACACCTCGGCGGTCGAGTTGACACCGTCGAACTCGATCCAGGTCTCGGTGGCCCCGGCCTCGGCGCTCACCCGCCGTGCGTACGTCGAACGGCCCCGACGGTAACCGCCGCCTGTCTGTCCGTCTGCCGCGTTCCAGGTGTGCGGGAGCGTGATCGTCGACCCGGCGACACGCACCTCGTCCCAGCTCGCGGCGGGCATCGCCTCGGGAGCGAACACCCAGCCATCGAGGATCGGCACGACCCGACGGGGGAAGACGGGGGCGGGCTGCGACATGTGTGGTCTCCTTCGGCGCACAGCGCACCGGCGCGCATGCCGGGCTCATCTCACGCTATGACGACCGCGCAACCGGTGATAGAACTGATGGCGCAATAACAGCACTCATTCCGCATGGATTGCTCGAACACGAAAGGGTCGGCTCATGGCGACGACCGATCGACGCGACGACCTCGTCCCGATCATCGACGCGCTCGGCCGGGTGCTGAGCTCACCGGTGACGATCACCTCGGACATCGCGGCGGCTCTGGCGACGTTCCAAGACATGCATTGCCTCGACCCGCAGATCCAACCCGCCTTCACCGCGAGCGCCCTGCAGGAGTTCGTCCAGGCGATGCCCGAACAGGTCATCCACGAGATCGAGGAGCCCCTAGGAATGGCGGTGACCGTCGCGCGGTGGGACGATCGGCTGCTGGTCATCGGGCCCTACACCCACGCGCCGATGTACCCGGGCACCGCCGAAGAGGTGATGAGCCGCCTCGCCATCCCGACCGCGTATCTGTCGCTCTACAAGCTCTACCGCACGCGGTACGCGATCGTCGACGCCGAATACGTGCACCGCGGCGCCGCGGCCCTTCTGAGCGCCGCCAGCAACGACGACGCCCTGGGCGCCCTGCAGCATGTGAAGGCCGAGGGCGGAACGATCACCCCCGGTCAGGGCGACGCGCCGCAGTCCGCATCGTTCGCCGTGATCGACGAGCGGTATCGCCACGAACAGGACTTCATGGATGCCGTCGCCGACGGCGCCACCGATCGCGCGCTGGCGGCACTCCAGGGGCTGTCGGGCATGCCGCGGATCAGCGGCTACCTCAACACGCCCTTTCTCGGCGCGACCATCCTCCGTATCATGGCGCGGGTCGCGGCACAGCGCGGGGGCCTTCCCCCGGTGACGATCGACGCGATCTCGCAGGAGTACGCCCAGCGCCTGCATCGTGTCGGCCACACCTCCGACCCCCGCCAGGCGCTGGGCTTCACCTCTCAGATGGTCACCGACTTCTGCGAAGCGGTGCGACGCCACCGCCAGCGCGGTTACCCGCCGCTCGTACGGCGCGTGACCGACGAGATCGACCTGCACCTGAGTAACCATCCGTCGACCACGGAACTCGCCGACCGCCTCGGCGTCTCGACCTCGACGCTCGCACGACGCTTCAAGCAGGCGACCGGGACGACGCTGGCCGGCTACATCTCACAGCGGCGGGCGGAGCGCGCCTCGCGGCTGCTCGCCTCGACCACGCAGAGCGTACGCGACATCGCGATGTTCGTCGGCTACGACGACGCCAACTACTTCGTCAAGGTGTTCCGCGCCGAGTACGGCATGACGCCGACCGCCTACCGCGACCTGCACGCGAGATGACCGAAGGCCGCGGACACCGGCGCATCCACGCCCGCATCCGCGGCCTCGACCTGCCGACTTTCCGTGTCAGACGGTGGCCTCCGCCGGGGCATCCGCCTGGAGCTCGGCCTTCCGGCTCGCGACGCGC
>NZ_JBQCIP010000068.1:0-10654 GCF_051953575.1 Microbacterium sp. | reverse complement strand
GTCGTACTCCCACACGTGGTCGAGGATCTGCGCCTTCGACAGCACGCGGTTGGGGTTGAGCATGAGGTAGCGCAGCAGCTTGAACTCGGTGGGGCTCAGGTCGATGCTGACGTCGCCGACCTGCACGTCGTGCGTGTCCTGGTCCATGGTGAGCTCGCCCGCGCGGATGACGGACTCCTCGTCGGCCTGCATGGTGCGGCGGAGGATGGCCTGGATGCGGGCCACGATCTCGTCGAGGCTGAAGGGCTTGGTGACGTAGTCGTCGCCGCCGGCGTTGAGGCCGGTGATCTTGTCCTCGGTCTCGTCCTTCGCGGTGAGGAAGAGGATCGGTGCGGTGTAGCCGGCGCCGCGGAGGCGCTTGGTGACGCTGAACCCGTTCATGTCGGGGAGCATCACGTCGAGGATGATGAGGTCCGGCTCCTCTTCGAGGACGGCCGAGATGGTCTGTGCGCCGTTGGATACGGCACGGACCTGGAACCCGGCGAATCGCAGACTGGTGATCAGCAGGTCGCGGATGTTCGGTTCGTCGTCCACGACGAGGATGCGCGGTGCGGTCATGGGCCCATTATGTCGGCGGAATCCATGCCGCGCCTGGATATCGGCGACACGTCCGTGAATTCGATCAGGGCGCTGACGTGCGGATCTCGACGCAGCAGCCCCCCGCGGCCGGGGCGAGGACGGGCGTGCGGTCGTCGCCGCTGGCCGCCGCGAGCCCTCTCACGAGTTCGAGGTTCGCCCCGCAGATCAGGGCGGTGTGGCGGTTCGCGAGCACGTGGAAGGGGCAGTTCTCGAGCACGAGATCAGCGGATGCCGCGCCCCCGGCTCGCGGGGCGTATCCGCACACGGCGAGTGCGTCCTCGAGGCGGCCGGCATCGGCGCCGATCGCGGCGCCCGCCGCGAACGACTCGACCGCGAGCGCGTCTCGGACGGGGATGCCGGTCTCGTCCGCCCGTTCGGCGGCCGCCGCGAGCAGGTCGCCGACGAGCTCGTAGTGCCGCTCGGGGATCGTGGCGGCCAGCTCCGTGGCCGCGGCGCGGTAGAGCTTCGCAGGGCGGCCCGCTCCGGGGCCGGTGCGCCCGGATCGCCGGACGTACGAGACGGTCAGCAGGCCGGCATCCGCCAGTCTGTCGAGGTTGAGGGCGGCCGTGCTGCGAGGGATGCCGAGCGCTTCGGCGGCGTCGTCGCGAGTGACCTCGCGCTGCGTGGCCAGGCGGTACAGATCGCGTCGCTGCGGATCGACCAGCGCCGCGATCGCGTCGGCGCGGTTGGGTGTCGGGGGCAGCGGCGATGATGTGGCCACCGGGGAAGTGTACCTCTAAAAACATGAATCTTGACAAAAGAAATCTGCGGTTCTAGCGTCGGCCTCAGGCGCAGTTCCGGCGGACGCGAAGGAGCACGACATGTCGATCACCGCTCAGACGGCTGCGCTGCACGCGGTCCCGGACGACGAGGGGCCCGACCGGGAGCGTGCGATGGTCGCCGTGGCCGATCTGCTGAGCGCCCTCGGTGAGGACCCCGACGCGGGCGACCTCGCCGAGACGCCCCGACGGGTCGCCGACGCGTTCATCGAGCTGCTCACGCCTCAGCCGTTCGAGATGACGACCTTCGCCAACGACGAGGGCTACGACGAACCGGTCGTGGTGCGCGGCATCCCGTTCGTGTCGCTGTGCCGCCATCACCTGCTGCCGTTCCGCGGCACCGCCACCGTGGGTTACCTGCCCGGCCAGCGCCTTGTCGGACTGTCGAAGCTTGCGCGCGTCGTCGCCCACCACGCCCGCGCCCTGCAGGTGCAGGAGTCGCTGACGATGCAGATCGCGCGCACGCTCGATGACGCGCTCGCGCCGCGCGGGGTCGGCGTCGTCATCGACGCGGAGCACCTGTGCATGTCGGTGCGGGGCGTGCGAGCGGACTCCGCCACGACCACGACCACGTCGTTCCGCGGCGAGCTCGCGGGCGACGGAGCGCTGCAGGTCCGGTTCATGGCGGCGTGAGCGGCGGGTGCCGCACGCGGGAGAGGAGTCCTGATGACCCACATGGTGATCGTCGGCGGAGGGCTCGCCGGCGGAACGGCGGCCGAGGCGCTGCGGGACGAAGGCTTCGACGGCGACGTCACGGTCGTCGCCGGTGAGGCCCATCCGCCGTATCAGCGGCCACCCCTGTCCAAGGGGTACCTCGGCGGAAGCGAGGGGAGGGATGCCGTCATCCTCCACCCCGCCGACTGGTATGCCGACCACGGCATCCGGCTCGTGACGGGTGTCTCGGCGACCACGCTCGACCCGACGGCGTACGCGCTGCACCTCGAAGGCGGCGAGCGACTCTCGTATGACGCGGTGCTGCTGGCCACGGGCGCGACGCCGCGGATGCTGCCGCTGCCAGGTCACGACCTGCCGGGCGTCATGACGCTGCGCAGGCTGGACGACTCCGACGCGCTCGCCGCGCCGCTGCGCGGCGGCGGCCGTCGCCTCGTGGTGATCGGCGCCGGCTGGATCGGCATGGAGGTCGCCGCCACCGCCCGCGCCCTCGGCAACGACGTCGTGATCCTGGAGCAGGGGGCGGTGCCGCTCGCCGCCGCGCTCGGCGCCGAGATGGGCGAGGTGTTCCGGCGTCTGCACATCGATCACGGCGTCGACCTGCGCACGTCGGTCGGCGTCGAGCGCATCGTCGGCGACGGACGCGCCGAGGGAGTCGTCGCCGGCGGCGAGACGCTGCCGGCCGACCTGGTGCTCGTCGGAGTCGGGGCTGTGCCCAACACCGCGCTCGCCGAGGCCGCCGGAATCGAGCTGCAGAACGGCGTCCTCGTCGACGCGGCACTGCGCACCGGTGCGCCTGGCGTGTTCGCGGCAGGGGACGTCGCGAACGCGTTCCACCCCGTGCTGCAGCGTCATCTGCGCAGCGAGCACTGGGCCAATGCCCTGAACGCGGGGAAGGTCGCGGCCCGATCGATGCTCGGGCTCTCGGCCGCGCTCGACGACATCCCGTACTTCTACACCGACCAATACGACCTGGGCATGGAGCTGTCGGGATACGCTCCGCTCATGAGCGATGCCGAGATCGTCGTGCGCGGCGACGTCGACGCACGGGAGTTCATCGCCTTCTGGACCGACGCCGGGCGGGTGGTGGCCGGCATGAACGTCAACGTCTGGGACGTGAACGAGGACGTGCAGGCGCTGATCCGCTCAGCCGAGAGGATCGCCCCTGACCGGCTGCGCGATCCGGCCACGCCTCTTGCGGAGCTCCTCTCGTGACGGCGCTCGGCAATGGTGCGGTGCAGGAGTGCGTGCTCGATGTACCCGGCGGCGTGCTCGACCTCTCGCGGCACATCGCCGTGATGGCGATCGTCAATCGCACGCCGGACTCCTTCTACGACCGCGGCGCCACCTACGCACTCGACGCGGCCGTCGCCGCGGGGGTCGCGGCGGTGGAGGCCGGGGCCGAGATCGTCGACGTCGGCGGTGTGAAGTTCGCCCCGGGACCGCCGGTGCCCGTCGAGGACGAGATCGCCCGGGTCGTTCCTGTGGTGCGCGAGCTCGCACCGCTCACCCGGGTGAGCGTCGACACGTTCCATCCCGCGGTCGCGGCCGCGGCGATCGAGGCCGGCGCGGCGATCATCAACGACACCACGGGACTCCATGATCCTGCGATGGCCGATGTCGTCGCGGCGGGCGGCGCCGGCGTGGTGATCGCCCACAGCCTGGCGGCGCCGCGCACGCAGCATCCGCTTCCGCACTACGACGACGTGATCGGCGACGTCGCGGCGTTCCTGTCCGCCAGGCGTGACCTCGCGCTCGACCGTGGCGTGCCGGCGGAGCGCATCGTGCTCGATCCCGGACACGATCTCAACAAGAACACGCGGCAGACGCTGGAGCTCACGCGGCGGCTGGACGAGCTCGCCGCGCTCGGCTCGCCGCTGCTCGTGGCGCTGTCGAACAAGGACTTCGTGGGCGAGGCGCTCGATCGCGAGCGCGGTGATCGGCTGTCGGGTTCCCTGGCCGCCGCGGTGTTCTGCGCACTGCACGGTGCGCGGATCGTACGAGCCCACAACGTGCGCGAGACGGTCGACGCCCTCCGCATGGTCGACGCGATCCTCGGCTGGCGGGAGCCCGCCTATGAACTGCACAACACGCGGCCTGAAGGGAACGACTGACATGCCCACTCGCTCGGAGCTGTTCGACGCCTACGCGATGCCCGACCGCGAGGCCACCCGCGTGCGCATGAACTTCGTGTCGTCGGCAGACGGCGCCGTCACCCTCGGCGGCCGCAGCGGCGCGCTCGGCGGCGGCACCGACCGGGCGCTCATGCAGGTGCTGCGGGCGATGGCCGATGTCGTGCTGGTCGGCGCCGGCACGGTGCGCGCCGAAGGCTACGGCGACCTGCGCGTGGGCGCCGACGACGTCGCGTGGCGTCGCTCCCATGGGCTGGAGGACCAGCCGGCGCTCGCCGTCGTGAGCGGCGGCCTGCACGTCGACCCCGACGCTCCGGTGTTCGCCGAGGCGGTGCGGCGCCCGGTCGTCGTGACGACGGATGCCGCAGCCGGCGGCCGCGGCGAGGCGTTCGAGCCGGTGGCCACGGTCCTCCCGTGCGGCGCGGATGCCGTCGACCTCGGCATGATGCTCGACGCATTCGCCCGACGCGGCTGGACGCAGGTGCTGTGCGAGGGCGGGCCGCGCCTGTTCGGCGCGCTGCTCGCCGATGATCTCGTCGACGAGGTCTGCGTCACGATCGCGCCGCGGTTCGTCGGAGGCGACGCGGGACGCATCGTGCAGGGCGTCGCCGAGGGAGACCGCCGATTCGCGCTGGCGAGCGTCGTCACCGACGACGAGGGGTTCGCTTTCCTGCGGTACACCGCGGAGTGAGCGGCGGCCTCAGTCGAGGGCAGCGCGGACCGCGCGTTCGACGACCGGGCGGATCTCGGCATCGGGGTCGACGGTCACCCGGTGAAGGATCAGCCCGTCGCCGGTCGCCATGAGCGCCCGTGCGGCCTCGCGGGGGGAGCGGGCACCGATCCCCACCAGCAGCGCGACGGTCCACTCCACGAAGACGCGGCGCTGTTCCAGCAGGGGGCCGAGCAGCTCGGTGTCGCCGGCGCACTCGAGGAACAGCGCGTAGCGCGTCTTCGTCCGCAGTGCGAGCGGTCCGGTCTGCAGGGCGATGACACCGCTGAGGGCGTCGACGAGCTGCGCCGGCGTCTGGATGGACGAGGCGTCGTCGGCAGTGAAGTCCGCCCGCTCGCTCTCCGCGAGCCACGCCGCGAGGCCGGCGATGAGCGCACCTCGCGTGCGGAACCAGTTCGAGGTCGACCCCTTCGGGAGTCCCGCGCGCTCGTCCACCCGGGCGTGGGTGAGCGCCCGGATGCCCTGCTCGCCGACGAGTGCGATCGCCGCCTCCAGCGCGCGGTCCCTCGTTTCGGCCATGATCCGACGATAGGCGACGGAAGACCCGACATGCCGCGGCGTCGCCCGCGTCAGCCGATCATGTCAGGCCCGCGATGCGGGCGCCGATGGCGTCGCCGGCGCGGGTCGGGAGGAGTGTGTTCATGGCGACCATCGTGCGCGCGGGCATGCCCACCACGTACCGCGCGCGAGGCCGCCGGGCGGTCAGCGCGTGCTCGACGGCATGGACGACCGCGTCGGGCGGCGCGACGGCCGAGCCGAATCGGGCGATGTTCTGCCGGAGCCCGATCACGTGCGCGGCGTAGAGATCGCGGTGATGGGGTGCCATCCGCGCGTCCATGTCGTCGATCATCGTGTCGACTTCGCGCCAGGTCTCGGTGTCGGTCGGACCGGGTTCGACGACCGACACGGCGATGCGCCAGGGCCGCAGCTCGACGCGGAGGGCGTCGGCGATCCCCTCGACGGCGCATTTCGACGCGCAGTAGGCGCCCTCCATGGGCACGACGGATCGGCTGCCGACCGACGACACGAAGACGATCCGCCCGGCTGCGGTCCGCAGACGGGGGAGTGCCGCCTGCGTGACGGCGACCGTGCCGACGACGTTGACCTCGAACTGCCGTCGGAGGTCGGCCGTCGTGAGGGCTTCGACCGGGCCGAGTGCGGCGACGGCGGCGTTGTTCACCAGGGCATCGACACGTGCGGGGAGCACGTCGTCGAGCGCCGCGATGTCGGCGGGGTCGCTGAGGTCGAGGCGGACGGGCGTGATCCGGGTGTCGGCGTCGCTGCGCGGCATCCAGTCATCGAGGTCGCGGACCCCGGCGAACACCGTCCAGCCCGACTCGGCGAGTCGTCGCGCAACGGCTCTGCCGATCCCTCGTCGGGTTCCGGTCACGAGTGCCGTGGGCATGATGTGCTCCTCTCAGCGTCGGTGGAGCGGGTGCCTGACTACTACGAACGTAGTGTAGAACCACTATTTGCGTAGTGCAAGAGAATCTTGCGAATCTGTCAGTCTGTGTTGACAACCCCACGTTGTCAGTTCAGACTGACAACATGACCTCATTCGATCTCGAGCACCTCCGCACGACCGACCCGGCGACGGGACTTCGCGCGGTCGGTGCTCTGCACCGGCTCGCCGAGCGGGTCGAGGCCGTGCACGTCGCCGAGGCGCGCGCGGCCGGATGGTCCTGGGAGCAGATCGGCGACGCCCTCGGTGTCACGCGTCAGTCGGTCCACGCGAAGTACGGAAAGCGAGACAGCGGTGTTTGAGAGATTCGCACGAACGGCCCGCACGGCCGTCGAGGACGCCACCTACGAAGCCCGGCGCCGCGGCGACCGGCGCGTCGGTTCCGAGCACCTGCTGATCGCGGTGCTCGAAGACGACGCGCTGTCGTCGCGCATCGGGGTGGATGCCGCCTCCGCCCGCGCCGCCGCAGACCGGCTCGATCAGAGCGCCCTGGCAGCGATCGGGCTGAAGCTGGGCGAGTTCGGTCCCACCCCCGCGCACGCGGTCGCGTCGTCGCGCGTCGCCCTGACATCCGGGGCGAAGGCCGTGCTCCAGCAGTCGCTGGCCAAGGCGGCCGGCGAGAAGTCCCGCACGATCACGACGCGGCACATGATGCTCGCGCTGCTCGAGCGCGACGCGCCCGACCCCGCGGCGGCGCTGATCGGGGCGCTCGAGGTCACCCCCGACGAGCTGCGCGCCCGGCTCTGAGGCCTACGCCGCGAGGGAGTGGGCGTCGAGGATCGTGTAGGCGTAGCCCTGCTCGGCGAGGAAGCGCTGGCGGTTCTGCGCGAAGTCCTGATCCACGGTGTCGCGGGCGATCAGGGTGTAGAAGCTCGCGGTGTGGTTCGACTGCTTCGGGCGCAGCAGGCGGCCGAGGCGCTGTGCCTCCTCCTGACGGGATCCGAACGACCCCGACACCTGGATGGCGACGGATGCCTCGGGCAGATCGATCGAGAAGTTCGCGACCTTCGACACCACGAGCACCGAGATCTCGCCGACACGGAAGGCCTGGTACAGCTCCTCGCGTTCGTCGACGGGCGTCTGCCCGGTGATCTTCGGAGCGTTCAGCGCTTCGGACAGCACGTCGATCTGGTCGAGGTACTGGCCGATGATGAGGATGCGCTCGCCCTCGTGCCGTTCGACGAGCTGCTTGACGACGCCGATCTTGGCGGGGGCCGTCGCGGCGAGCCGGTAGCGCTCGTCGTCGGCGGCGGCCGCGTACTCCAGGCGGTCGTAGGCCGGCAGGTCCACGCGCACCTCGTAGCAGACCGCGGGGGAGATGAAGCCCTGGGCCTCGATCTCCTTCCACGGCGCATCGAACCGCTTGGGCCCGATCAGGCTGAACACGTCGCCCTCGCGCCCGTCCTCGCGCACGAGGGTGGCGGTGAGGCCGAGGCGGCGGCGCGCCTGCAGGTCGGCGGTGAGCTTGAACACGGGCGCGGGCAGCAGGTGCACCTCGTCGTAGACGATGAGGCCCCAGTCGAGCGCGTCCAGCAGCGCGAGATGGGCGTACTGGCACTTCCGCTTCGCGGTGAGGAGCTGGTAGGTCGCGATCGTGACCGGCTTGATCTCCTTGGTCTGGCCGGAGTACTCGCCGATCTCCTCGGGCGTCAGGGTCGTGCGCTTGAGCAGCTCATCCCGCCACTGCCGGGCGCTCACGGTGTTGGTGACCAGGATGAGCGTCGTCGTCTTGGTCTCGGCCATCGCCGCGGCTCCGACGAGCGTCTTGCCGGCGCCACACGGGAGCACGACGACGCCAGATCCGCCGTCCGTGAAGATGTCGACCGCGTGCCGCTGGTAGGGCCGCAGCGTCCAGCCGTCCTCTTCGAGGTCGATGGGATGCGGGGTGCCGGGCGTGTAGCCGGCGAGATCCTCTGCGGGCCAGCCGATCTTGAGGAGCTCCTGCTTGATCTGGCCGCGCGCCCACGCGTCGATCACGTACGCGTCGGGCGAGGGGCGGCCGATCAGCAGCGGCTGGATGCGCTTGTTCTTGGACACCTCGGCGAGGACGGCGGCATCCGTCGAACGCAGGATCAGTTCCCCGCCGGAGCCGTCCTCGGCGATCGGGGCGCGCTCGATGACGAGGCGGCCGTACCGGCCGACGGTCTCGGCGATGTCGATGGACACCGACGGCGGCACCGGGAAGCGCGACCAGCGGTCGAGCGTCGCGAGCATGTCTTCGGCGTCGTGACCGGCCGCGCGCGCGTTCCACAGCCCGAGCCGCGTGATGCGGTAGGTGTGGATGTGCTCGGGTGCGCGTTCCAGCTCGGCGAAGATGGCGAGCTCGTGGCGCGCGCTCTCGGCATCGGGATGCGCGACTTCGAGCAGCACCGTGCGGTCGCTCTGGACGATGAGGGGTCCGTCAGCCATAACGAGCCAGTCTACCGGCGTCGGCGATGGCGAGGTCCGCCGCGACGCACTCTGAGGCGGGATGCCGCAGCCTCACGCCGTGCCGACGCTCACGATGCTCGACACCGGCAGGGTGCGCTCGATGTCGGCGGCGCGGTCACGACCCCGCAGTCGCCCACCGCCCAGGCCCGACGCCTCCAGCGTCATCGCGCGCTCGCTGCCGTCGGGCATGCGCACGACGACGACGATCTCGGCTCGGGCGCGCACGGCCTGCTCCAGCTCGCGCTCGAGCCAGCCTGCCTCGCCCCCGGCGGTGTGGCTGTGCCGCAGCGTCGTCAGCAGCCGCTCGTACGTCTGCTCCGGCGTTGCGGCGGGTTCGGACGGTGTCGCAGCCGCGCGCCGGTGGACCGGCTCAGGGCGTCCTGCGGCATCGAGCGCGATCGCCGGGTATCGCGCGTCCACGAGGGTCCAGTACACCGCGTCGCGCGCGACCCGCGACGACAGGCCGTCGCCGTCGCCCACGAGCCCGAGCGGGCGCAGGGCCTGATCGACGGCGATCGTGTCGAGCACGCCCGCGTCGGGGCTGTCGACCCGCGTGCGGCCCGTCACGTCGTCGGCGTGGACGCGGACCAGTCCGTGACGCGACGCCGTGCTCTCGATGAGGTAGTCCAACGGCTGGGGGATGCCGGTCAGCGACAGCCCGGCGAGGAACTCCCGCATGGATGCGGCCGTCTCGCCCTCTCCCATGCCCGCGCCGAGCGATTCCGCGGTGAAACGGTACGTCGAGGCCTGGGCGCGGGACTCGCGCAGCGCGAGCGAGCGCAGTCGCAGGTCGAGCGCCGGCGCGAGGGGCCCCGGGGCGATGGCGGTGAGGTCCGCCTGCAGGTACACGCGGTCGATCTCGGCGGGAAGGTACGGGGCCATGCTGGCGGCATCCGCGCGCCCGCCTTCTCGCAGCACGGTGGTCCACGGGTACTCGCCGGTCGAGGACTCGTCGGGGTCGAACAGCCCCCAGCGGGTGCCGATCCGCCGGAGCCGCTGGGCCTGAACGGGCCACTCGTCGTCGAGGGGGTACGCGTCGGGCCAGGTCGCCGGTGCGGCGAAGCCGCCGTCGGGTGTGCCGATGCCGCGGGGCAGGCCTGCGCGGAACCCTTGGGCGACCGCCTCCCAGCGCTCGGGCGTGGGTGTCTGCAGCCATCGCTCGCCGGCTTCGGTCACGACCCATTCGCGGTCGCGCGCCGCGGCGAGTCCCGCATCGGACGCCGAGGCGAGCAGGTCTTCGAGGTCGTCGGCGGCCGCGATGGCGCCCGCGTCGGTCAGCCGGCGACGGTCGACGGCGCTCACGGCGCCGGCACCGGTGCGGGCGAGGGGCGTGTGCAGGCAGGCGAGCAGGACGTCGGCCAACGAACCCGCCGTCGTGAACGCGCGTTCGGCGGCCGCGGCGGCTGCCCGCGGCGCGGCGGGGGTCGGCGGTGCGACCTGCGGAGCCGGGGCGAAGGCGCCGGGATCGGATGCTGCGACCGCCGCGATCCGCTCGGCCACGGCGTCGTACGGCGCGTGGTCGGCGTCGGTCAGCGCGAGCAGGTCGGCCTCGCCGCCCTCGATCGCGGTGCCCGACGCCAGCGCGATGAGCTCCGAGCGGTCCAGGCGTGTGAGCGCACGGTCGAGCTGCGCGGGCTCCAGCAGGCCTTCGGCGGCGTCGAAGAAGTCGTGCCAGGCGATGTGGGGCGAGATGCCCCGGGCCGCGAGCGTCCGGGCGAGCGCGGCGTCGTCCAGGTCGGCGAGCCGCGTCGCGAGTGCGCGCGCGTCGGAGCCCACCCGGTCAGCCTCCTCGGTTCGCCCGAGCCCTCCGCACGAAGCTCATGATGAGCACGGCGAGCAGCATCGCGAAGGCGACGATAGGGGCGAAGTA
>NZ_JBQCIP010000067.1:0-15328 GCF_051953575.1 Microbacterium sp. | reverse complement strand
TGGCGAGTGGGGCGGCGCGGTCCTCATGGCCGTGGAGCACGCCCCCAAGAAGCGTCGCGGCGCCTTCGGTGCGGCGCCGCAGATCGGCGTGCCGCTCGGTCTGCTGCTCGCCTCGGGCGTCATGGCGCTGATGGCGATGATCGCTCCCGGCGACGCGTTCCTCGTGTGGGGCTGGCGCGTGCCGTTCCTGCTCAGCGTCGTGCTGATCCTCGTGGGCTACTACGTCCGCCGTCGTGTCGAAGAGAGCCCGGTGTTCGCCGAGCTCGCCGAGCGCAAGGAGAAGGCGCGCACGCCGATCATCACCCTGTTCCGCAAGCACGCGCTGCTCGTCGTCATCGCCGCGTTCGTGTTCGCCGGCAACAACGCGGTCGGGTACATGACCACCGGCGGCTACATCCAGGGGTACTCCACCAACCCCGAGGGTCCGCTGGCGCTCGAACGCGGCCCGGTGCTGTGGGCCGTCGCGGGCTCCGCCGTGACGTGGCTGCTCTCGACGCTGTTCGCCGGCTTCATCTCGGACCGCATCGGCCGCCGCACGACCTACATCATCGGCTGGATCCTGCAGCTCGCGGGCGTCTTCCTGCTGTTCCCGCTCGTGAACACCGGAAACATCTGGCTGCTGTTCCTGGGTCTGGCGATCCTCACGATCGGACTCGGCTTCACCTACGGCCCGCAGGCGGCGCTGTACTCCGAGCTGTTCCCGGCGTCGATCCGCTTCTCGGGCGTCTCGATCTCGTACGCGATCGGCGCCATCCTCGGTGGCGCGTTCGCCCCGATGATCGCGACCGCCCTCGTGCAGGCCACCGGCTCGACCCTCTCGGTCACCTGGTACCTGGCCGGCATGACGTTCCTCGGCCTCGTCGCGACGCTGCTGCTGCGCGACCGCTCCGGCATCCCGCTCGGTCCCGACCACGAGGCCGAGCAGGAGGTCAGCCCGATCTACGGCCTCGCCAAGGCCTGATCGCGTCCCGAAGCGGATGCCGCCACCCTGGGCTTCACGGAGCCCGGGGCGGCGGCATCCGTCGTTCGCGGGGTGCGTCAGCGGGTGCGCATGCCGTCCAGCGCGACGGTCACGACGTCGTGCGCGAGGCGCTCGCGATCGATCGCGCCGCCCGGGCGGTACCACTCGACGAGCGAGTTGACCATGCCGAACACGAGACGGGTGACGACGGGACCGTCGACGTCGGAGCGCACGCTGCCCGACGCCTGAGCCTCGGCCACGAGCGCGGTCACCCGGTGGTCGAACGCGCGGCGCCGTTCGAGGGCGGCGCGCTCGACGTCGCTGTTGCCGCGCACGCGGAGCAGCAGCGTCACGTAGGGGAGCCGGTCGACGAGCACGAGCACGGCGCCGCGCAGCACCGCGGCGAGGCGCTCGGCGGGATCGGCCTGTGCGACCCCGGGGGAGTCGAGCACGCCCTCCAGCCCGCCCAGCGCCTCGTCGAGGGCGAGTGCGAGCACCTGCTCCTTCGAGTCGAAGTGGTGGTACAGCGCCGACTTCGTGAGGCCGAGGCGCTGGGCCAGATCGGCAACGGATGTCGCGTCATACCCCTGCTCGTTGAACAGCTCGACGGCGACGGCGAGGACCTGCTCGCGGTCGTAGCCGGGTCGGCCGCGTCGTGCGGGGGCGGACGGGGCGCTCGCGGACATGCGCCCAGTCTCGCACCACTCGAGGTAATACTGAACGATCGGTCACGTATTATGTGAGTGTCGCGACGGAGCGCACGAGAGGATGCCGGATGCCTGAGCCCCTGCTCATCGAGCGCCGTGCCGATCGGGTCGTGGCCACCCTGTCGCGACCCGAGGTGCGCAACGCGATCGACCAGCGGACGATCGACGCGCTGCACGAGGTGTGCGGCGAGCTGGAGCGCGAACCGCGCACCCTCATCCTCATCGGCGCGGACGGCGTGTTCGCATCGGGCGCCGACATCGCGCAGCTGCGCGAGCGCCGCGCCGCCGACGCCCGCCGCGGCATCAACACGCGCGCCTTCCAGCGCGTGCGCAACCTGCCGATGCCCGTCGTCGCCGCGATCGACGGGCACGCGCTCGGCGGCGGCGCCGAGCTCGCGTACGCCGCCGACATCCGCATCGGCACGCCGCGCCTGCAGATCGGCAACCCCGAGACCGGCCTCGGCATCATCGCGGCCGCAGGGGCCACGTGGCGGCTGCGCGAGATCGTCGGCGAGGGGCGCGCGGCCGAGCTGCTGCTGACGGGCAGGATCCTGGATGCCGCCACCGCCGTCGAATGGGGGCTCGTGTCGTCGCTGTTCGAGCCCGGCGACCTGCTCGCCGCCGCTCACGCGCTGGCCGACCGGATCGCGCGCAACGACCCGCTGGCGACGCGTCACACCAAGACCGCGCTGCTCGCGCCGCCCGCCGCGCACCCCGAGATCGACCTCGAGCTGCAGGCGCAGCTGTTCGAGAGCCCCGAGAAGGAGAGGCGCATGACGGCGTTCCTCGAGAGGCGCGGGCGATGAGCGCGACCGACCGGCCCACGCGGGAACAGGGACGGGCTCCGAGGAGGGTCGGCGTGATCGGCGGCGGGCGCATGGGCGCCGGGATCGCGCATGCCTTCGTGCTCGCGGGCGCCGAGGTGGTCGTGGTCGAGCGCGACGAGCAGGCGGCGGGGGAGGCATCCCTCCGGCTCGTCGAGAGCCTGCGACGCAGTGTCGAACGCGGAGCGACCGACCGAACCGCCGATGAGCTCATCGGCGGCGTCTCGACGGCGATCGCCATCGCGGCGCTCGCCGGCTGCGGGCTCGTCATCGAGGCCGTTCCCGAGGACCGTGCGCTGAAGCTGGACGCGCTCGGCAGGGCGGAGGCGGTGCTCGCCCCGGACGCGGCGCTGGCGACCAACACGTCGTCCATCTCGATCGATGTGCTCGCTGCCGGCGTCTCGCGACCCGAGCGGTTCCTCGGCCTGCACTTCTTCAACCCGGTGCCGGCGTCGCGCCTTGTCGAGGTCGTCACCGGTGCCGCGACGGCGCCCGACCTGGTCGAGCGTGCGCGCGAGTGGGTGGAGGCGCTCGGCAGGACGGCGGTCATCGTCCGTGACAGCCCGGGGTTCGCGTCCAGCCGTCTCGGCGTCGCGCTCGGTCTCGAAGCGATCCGCATGCTCGAAGAGGGCGTGGCGACTGCGGCCGACATCGACGCGGCGATGGAGCTCGGGTACCGGCACCCTGTCGGTCCGCTGCGCACCACCGACCTCGTGGGTCTCGACGTGAGACTCGGGATCGCCGAAGAGCTGCATCGCGAGCTCGGCGACCGCTTCGCGCCGCCCGAGCTGCTGCGGCGGCTCGTCGCCGACGAAGATCTCGGCCGCAAGAGCGGCCGCGGCTTCTACGAATGGAGTGAGCATGACGACTGAGCGGACGGGGATCCTCCCCAGCTACGTGTGCGACGCGTGGTGGACGCCGGCCGACGCCCCGGACGCCGCCCTGGTGCGGGATGCCTCGACCGGTGAGGTCGTGACGCGCGTCAGCACCGAGGGCATCGACCTCGCCGGGGCGCTCGACCACGCGCGCACCGTCGGGCAGGCGAGCCTCGGAGCCCTCACGTTCCACCAGCGGGCGCTGCTGCTCAAGGAGTTCGCCATCGCGCTGACCGCCCGCAAGGAGGAGCTGTACGAGCTCTCCAAGCGCGCCGGGGCGACGGTGCGCGATTCGCTCAGCGACGTCGACGGCGGCATCGGCGTGCTGTTCACCTACGCGTCGAAGGCCCGCCGCGAGCTGCCGAACGCGCAGGTGTACCTCGACGGGCCGGTGGAATCGCTCGCCAAGGACGGTTCATTCCTGGGACGGCATGTGTACACGCGGCTGCCGGGCGTGGCCGTGCAGATCAACGCCTTCAACTTCCCGATGTGGGGGGCGCTGGAGAAGTTCGCGCCGGCGTTCCTCGCCGGCGTGCCGTCGCTGGTCAAGCCGGCGACCCCCACCGCTTATGTCGCCGAGGCGTGGGTGCGCATCCTCGTCGAGACCGGACGCCTGCCGGCCGGGTCGCTGCAGCTCGTGAGCGGGTCCGTGCCGGGCCTGTTCGAACACCTCGGTCTCGGCGACCTCGTCGGGTTCACCGGCAGCGCCTCGACCGCCGCACGACTGCGCGAGCAGGCCGCGCCCGGTGTGCGGTTCACGAGCGAGACCGACTCGATCAACGCCTCCGTGCTCGGCCCCGACGCCGTGCCGGGCACGCCGGAGTTCGACGCGTACGTCAAGCAGCTCATGATCGAGCTGACGACGAAGGCGGGGCAGAAGTGCACGGCCATCCGGCGGGCCATCGTCCCCTCGGACGTCGTCGGCCCGCTCGTGGACGCTCTGCGCGACAAGATCGCCGAGCGCGTCGTGGTCGGCGACCCGCACGCCGACGGCGTCACGATGGGTCCGCTCGTCTCGCTCGATCAGCGCGACGAGGTGCTGCGCGCGGTCGCGGAGCTCGAAGCGGCCGGCGGACGACTGCTGCTCGGGACGACGGAGGCGCCGGAGGTCGTACGCGCCGACGGGTCGATCGGGTTCGCGCCCGACGGCGCCTTCGTGGCACCGCTCGTCATCGGCTTCGACGGCGACGCGGCCGCGCTGCCCGACGCCGTGCACGAGGTCGAAGCGTTTGGGCCGGTGGCGAGCGTGCTCGCCTACCGCACGGTCGACGAGGCCGCCGACCTCGTGGGCCGCGGTGGGGGATCGCTGGTCACGAGCGTCGCCACCGCCGACCCCGCCGTCGCCGCCACCCTGCTCGCCCGGACCGCGGCCTTCAACGGCCGCCTGCTGTTCCTCGATCGCGACGACGCCCGCTCGTCCACCGGCCACGGCGCCCCGGTGCCGCACCTCGTCCACGGCGGACCCGGTCGTGCCGGAGGTGGTGAGGAGCTCGGCGGCATCCGCGCGGTGCTGCACCACATGCAGCGCACGGCTGTGCAGGGCTCGCCGGCGATGCTGACGGCCCTGACCGGCGTGTGGCACCAGGGGGCGGCATCCCGGTCCGACCGGCACCCGTTCCGCAAGCCGCTCGCCGAACTGCGGATCGGCGACCAGTTCGCCTCGCCCCTGCGGGCGGTCACGCTCGACGACATCGAGACGTTCGCGCACTTCACCGGCGACCTGTTCTACGCCCACATGGACGAGGACGCGGCCGCCGCCAACCCGTTCTTCCCGGGGCGGGTGGCGCACGGCTACCTGCTCGTCTCGTGGGCTGCCGGGCTGTTCGTCGACCCGGCACCCGGCCCCGTGCTCGCCAACTACGGGCTCGAGAACCTGCGCTTCGTCACGCCCGTCTCTCCCGGGGACGAGGTGCGCGTCGTGCTCACCGCGAAGCAGATCACGCCGCGTGAGACCGACGAGTACGGGGAGGTGCGGTGGGACACGGTGCTCCTCAACCAGCGCGACGAGCTCGTCGCGACCTACGACGTGCTCACGCTGGTCGCGAAGACCTGGGACGAGGGGGATGCCGGGGGCACCGCATCCCGTTCGCCCGAGGCGGCGGTGACGCCGTGACCGAGCTGCGCCCGATGATGCGGCGCGACCTGGCGTCGGCCGCGCTCGGCATGGTCGTCGAGCGCGACGAGCCGGGGGAGTCGGTGGTCTCGATGCGCGTGCGCGACGACATGACCAACGGGTTCGCGATCACGCACGGGGGCATGGTGTTCGCCCTGGCAGACACGGCCTTCGCCATCGCCTGCAACGAGGACGACGGGGTTACGGTCGCCGCGGGTGCGGACATCTCGTTCCTCAAGGCGACGCATGCGGGGCAGACGCTCACCGCGCACGCCCGCCGCCGCATCGTCTCGGGCCGCAACGGCCTCTACGACGTCACCGTGACCGACGAGACCGGCGAGGTCGTCGCCGAGTTCCGGGGGCGGTCGCTCACCACGCGCCGGCAGCATCCGGCCGACTGAACCGAACGGACTCCCATGTCGACGACGATGTCGATCCCCACTGCCGCCCTCGACCCCGAGGAGCTGCTGTCGCGCGACGGGATCCGCGCCCTGCAGCTCGAACGGCTGCAGTGGACCGTGCGCCACGCGTACGAGAACGTGCCGCTGTACACCCGCAAGCTCGACGACGCCGGTGTCGCACCGGCCGACATCCGCAGCCTCGACGACGTGCGCCTGCTGCCGTTCACCACGAAAGAGGATCTGCGGCAGACGTACCCGTTCGGCATGTTCGCGGTGCCGATGGCAGACGTGCGGCGCATCCACGCGTCATCGGGCACGACGGGGCGTCCGACTGTCGTCGGCTATACGCAGGGCGACCTCGATCGATGGGCCTCGCTCGTGGCACGGTCGCTGCGCGCGGCCGGCGTGCGGCCCGGCATGAAGGTGCACAACGCGTACGGGTACGGCCTGTTCACGGGCGGGCTCGGCGCGCACGCCGGCATCGAGCGGCTCGGCGCGACGGTGATCCCGATGTCGGGAGGGCAGACGGCGCGGCAGGTGCAGCTGATCCGCGACTTCGAGCCGGACGTCATCATGTGCACGCCGAGCTACCTGCTGACGATCGCCGACGCGATGGCCGAGGCGGGCATCGATCCGGCCTCGACGTCGCTGAAGGTCGCCGTCCTCGGCGCCGAGCCGTGGACGAACGAGATGCGTGCCGAGCTGGAGCGGCGGCTCAACCTCGACGCCGTCGACATCTACGGGCTCAGCGAGGTCATGGGGCCGGGTGTCGGCAACGAGTGCGTCGAGACGAAGGACGGCCCGCACCTGTGGGAGGACCACTTCCTGCCCGAGATCATCGCCGACGACGGCACGCCGCTGCCCGACGGGGAGCGCGGCGAGCTCGTGTTCACGTCGCTCACGAAGGAGGCGTTCCCGGTGCTGCGCTACCGCACGCGCGACCTCACGCGCCTGCTGCCCGGCACCGCGCGGCCGGGCATGCGGCGCATGGAGAAGATCACCGGCCGCAACGACGACATGATCATCCTGCGCGGCGTCAACATCTTCCCGACGCAGATCGAGGAGCTCGTGCTCGGCATCGAGACGCTCACGCCCCACTTCGTCATCGAGCTCACGCACGAGGGGTCCCTGGACGCCATGGCGGTGCGCATCGAGCGGCATCCGGACCTGTCGCGCGAGACGTGCGAGGCGGCGGCCGAGGTGCTCGCGCAGCGCATCAAGACGCACATCGGCTCGACCGTGGCGGTGCGCCTCGAGGAGCCGGGCGCGCTGCCGCGCAGCGAGGGCAAGTACAAGCGCGTGTACGACCTGCGATGAGCACGGGGATGCGGCATCCCTGCGTCGTAGTAGACTTTACTGAACGAACGGTCTGTAAATGAGGAGTCGACGATGACGACCGACACCCTGATCGACGAGGCCGCCGGGCAGGCGGCGTTCGACGCGATCATCGAGGCCGACTCGCGCATCGAGCCGCGGGACTGGATGCCGGCGGCCTATCGCAAGACGCTGATCCGGCAGATCTCGCAGCACGCGCACTCCGAGATCATCGGCATGCAGCCCGAGGGCAACTGGATCACGCGTGCGCCGAGCCTCAAGCGCAAGGCGATCCTGATGGCCAAGGTGCAGGACGAAGCGGGTCACGGGCTGTACCTGTACTCGGCGGCGCAGACCCTCGGCATCACGCGCGACGAGATGACCGAGCAGCTCATCGAGGGCCGCGCCCGCTACTCGTCGATCTTCAACTACCCGACGCCCACGTGGGCCGACATGGGCGCGATCGGCTGGCTCGTCGACGGCGCCGCGATCTGCAACCAGGTGCCGCTGTGCCGTGCCTCGTACGGCCCCTACGGGCGGGCGATGGTGCGCATCTGCAAAGAGGAGTCGTTCCACCAGCGGCAGGGGTTCGAGATCCTGCTGACGCTCATGCAGGGCTCGCCCGCGCAGCGCGAGATGGCTCAGGATGCCGTCGACCGCTGGTACTGGCCGGCCCTCATGATGTTCGGGCCGCCCGACGACGAATCGCCCAACTCGGCCCAGTCGATGGCGTGGAACATCAAGCGCTTCTCGAACGACGAGCTGCGGCAGCGCTTCATCGGAATGCTCGTGCCACAGGCCGAGGTGCTGGGTGTGACGCTTCCCGATCCGGAGCTCGAATGGGATGCCGCAGCGGGCCGCTGGCGGACCAGCGAAATCGACTGGACCGAGTTCCACGAGGTGCTGGCCGGCCGCGGGCCCATGAACGCCGAGCGCATCCGCCGTCGCCGCGAGGCGCACGAGGACGGTGCGTGGGTGCGCGAGGCCGCCGCCGAGTACGCCCGCAAGACCGTTACCCGGTCGTTGAGCGAGCGAGGAACGAGCGAGACGAAACGGGAGGTGGCGTGATGACGACGCCGGGTGCGGCAGACCGCGAGACGTGGCCGCTGTGGGAGGTGTTCGTGCGGGCCGGGCGCGGTCTCAGCCACGTGCACGCCGGGTCGCTGCACGCGCCCGACGCCGAGCTCGCGCTGCGCAACGCCCGCGACCTGTACACCCGCCGCGGCGAGGGGACCTCGATCTGGGTCGTTCCCGCCGACGCCATCACCACGAGCGACCCCGATGCGAAGGGCGCCTTCTTCGAGAGCCCCGCGGGCAAGAACTACCGGCACGCGTCGTACTACACGGCCTCCGAGGGGGTGCCGCACCTGTGACCGCTCGACAGGCTCAAGAACCGGGCGACGTGCACGGCGACGTCACCGTCGACCAGGTCGCGCTCTCGGCCGAACTCGCCGGCGGCGAGGGCCGCGCGGCCTCCGCCGACGTCGCCGAGTACGCGCTGTGGCTCGGCGACGACGCGCTGATCCTCTCGCAGCAGCTCGGCGCGTGGATCGCCCGTGCTCCCGAGCTCGAAGAAGACGTGGCGCTGGCCAACATCGCCCTCGACCTGCTCGGCCACGCTCGCTCGTTCCTGCGGTATGCGGGGACGTTCGACGGCCGCAGCGAGGACGACCTGGCGTACTGGCGCGACGAGCCCGAGTTCCGCTGCGCGTGGCTCTTCCAGCAGCCGAACGGCGACTTCGGGCAGACGATCGCCCGCCAGCTGGCCGCATCCGTCTACCTCTTCGAGCTGTACACCGCACTGCAGGGATCGTCCGACGAGACGCTGGCCGCCATCGCCGCGAAGGCCGTCAAAGAGGTCGAGTACCACCGCGACCACTCCGTGCAGTGGACGCTGCGACTGGCCGGCGGCACCGACGAGTCCCGGCGGCGCATGGTGCGCGCGGTCGCGGACGTGTGGCCGTACGTGGGCGAGCTGTTCGCCGACGAGCCGCTCATCGACCGGCTCGAGGGCGTCGCGGTGCGTCCGTCGTCGCTGCGAGCGGGCTTCGACGCTGTGATCGCTGCGGTGTTCGCCGAGGCCGGACTGGATGTGCCGGAGTCGCCGATGTCGTCCGGCGGAGGCCGACGCGGGTCGCACTTCCCGACGCTGGGGTACCTGCTGGCCGAGATGCAGGTGCTCGCCCGGCAGCACCCGGGGGTGACCTGGTGACCGCCACGATGACCGACCGGGCGTGGGCGGTGGCGGCATCCGTCCTCGATCCGGAGGTGCCGGTCCTCACCATCGAGGATCTCGGCGTGCTGCGCGCCGTCGACGTCGACCGCGACCGGGTGACCGTCACCATCACGCCCACGTACTCGGGGTGCCCCGCGATGGACGCGATCCGTGACGACGTCGTGCTCGCGCTCACCGCGGACGGGTTCGCGCACGTGGACGTGCGCCTCGTGCTCGCGCCCGCGTGGACCACGGACTGGATCACGGATGCCGGCAGACGCAAGCTGCAGGAGTACGGCATCGCCCCGCCCACCGGGCGCCGGGCGGCGGCCGGTCCCGTCCCCGTGCAGCTGGCCGTGAAGTGCCCGCGGTGCGGCTCGCTCGACACCCGCGAGCTCGCCCGGTTCGGGTCGACGTCGTGCAAGGCCCTGTACGAGTGCCGCGCCTGCCTGGAGCCCTTCGACCACTTCAAGGTCCACTGATGGCTCCCGACGAGCCCGGTCAGGCCGAGCGCGAGCGCATCGCGGAGGCCCTGCTGACGACGTCCGTGGGCGGTCCGCACGGGAGCCGGCGGCGGGGCAGGTTTCACCCGTTGCGCGTCGCCGCCGTGCGGCCGCTGACCGACGACGCGATCGAGGTCACCTTCGCGGTGCCGGAAGAGGTGCGGGACGAGTTCGACTACCTCGCCGGGCAGCATGTCGCGCTGCGTGCGACGCTCGACGGGCGTGAGGTGCGGCGCTCGTACTCGCTGTGCCGCGCCGTCGACGCGGGCGGCGGAGGCGACGGCCCGCGCACCATCAGCATCGCGATCAAGCGCGACAGCGGCGGGCGCTTCTCGACCTGGGCGCAGACCGGGCTGAAGGTGGGCGACCGGCTCGAGGTCATGAACCCGCAGGGCTCGTTCACCTCGACGCTCGCCGACCTCGACGGCGCGCACGTCGCGGGCATCGCGGCCGGCTCCGGGATCACCCCGCTCATGGCGCTCGCCGCCACGGTGCTGGGGCGCTCCGAGACCTCGCGCTTCACCCTCGTCTACACGAATCGCTCGAGCCTCGACGTGATGTTCCTCGACGACCTGTCGGATCTCAAGGACCGCTACCCGACGCGCCTCGCGCTGCACCACGTGCTCTCGCGCGAGCAGCGCACGGCGCCGCTGCTGTCGGGCCGCCTGGACGAGCCCCGGCTGCGGCGCATCCTCGACGAGCTCGTGATGCCCGACACCGTGGACGAGTGGTTCCTGTGCGGCCCGCTGCCGCTCGTGCAGCTGTGCCGCGACACCCTCGACGACCTGGGCGTGGACTCGGCGCACGTGCGGTACGAGCTGTTCACGCCGGCCGACGGTCCGCGCGACGAGCCGGGCGCGGGCGCGCCGGTCACGATCGCCGAGGACGAGCCCGTGACGCGCATCGAGTTCACGCTCGACGGGCAATCGCAGTCCGTCGACAGCCCCGTCGCCGCACGCGAGTCGATCCTCACCGCGGCGCTCCGCGTGCGCCCCGACGTGCCCTTCGCCTGCGCGGGAGGAGTGTGCGGCACGTGCCGCGCGCGACTGCTGCAGGGGTCGGTCACCATGACCGAGAACTACGCCCTCGAACCCGACGAGCTGGAGCGCGGCTACGTGCTCACATGCCAGTCCCACCCCACGACCGATGCCGTCGTGGTCGACTACGACGTCTAGGAGATGCCCATGATCGAGCTCGCCATCGACGGCGCCGTCGCCGAGATCACGCTGAATGCGCCGGACAGGCTCAACGCGCTGTCGCTGGAGGCGCTGCGGCGGCTGGACGACGCGTACGCCGAGGCGGCGGCATCCGGGATCCGCGCCCTCGTGCTGCGCGGCGAGGGCCGCGCCTTCTGCGCGGGCCGCGACATCGCCGGCGTCGACCCGGCGACGGACGACGTGCCCGAGTACCTCGGGGCCGTCGAACAGGTCATGCGGCGGATCGCGGGGTTCCCCGTGCCGACGTTCGCGGCCGTGCAGGGCGCGTGCCTGGGTGTCGGCCTCGGGCTCGCCATCGCCACCGACGTCGTCTACGTCGCCGAGAACGCGAAGGTGGGCTCGCCCTTCGCGAACCTCGGCGCGATGCCCGACTCCGGCGCCCACGCGCTGCTCGTCGACCGGCTCGGCGCGCACCGCGCCCTCGACCTGATCTTCACCGGCGAGCTGGTGTCGGGGTCCGACGCCGTCGCCGCAGGGCTGTTCAGCCGCGCGATTCCGGCCGACGAGCTGCTCGCCTTCACGCGAGACCGCGCCGCGAGAACCGCGGCGGGGCCAACGGCGGCCTTCGCCGCGTCGAAGCGCCTGGTCGCCCGGCTGCGCGACGCGCGGCTGTGGGATGCCGTCGCCGAGGAGTCCCGCGGGCAGGAGGCGCTGCGCGCCACGGCCGACTACCGCGAGGGTTTCGCGGCGTTCCAGGAGAAGCGCGCGCCGCAGTTCCACGGGGAGTGAGCGCGCGCCTCAGCGACCGGCGAGCTCCGCCACCAGCGGCGCGAGGGGCGCAGACAGCTCGTCGGGTACCGTGAAGAACGACACTCCGGTCGCCTCCCGCAGCCGATGCAGGGCGTCGGCGTCGCGCGCCACCTCGCCCGAGAGCGCGGCGACGGCCCCGGCCCCGCGCAGCGACTCGGGGGTGAGTCCCGCGCTGCGGCGCAGCCACTCGGGCACGGCCTCGCCGACACCGACGATCTGCAGCGACAGCTCGAGGGGCGGCCGACCGGCTGCTGTCGCGGCACGGACGCGGGTGGCGACCTCGGTCACCGCTGCCAGATCCGCGTGCGGCGACAGCGGCAGCGCCACCGTCTGGGCGTGGCGTCCCGCCAGCCGCATCATCCGGTCGCCGCCGGCGGCGAGGGTCAGGGGCAGATCATCCCCGAGCGCGGCGCGCACAGCCGCGATCGTCGCCCCAACCTGGTCGACCCGTTCACGGCCCGAGCCCCACGGCACGCCCAGGGTGACGGCATCCGCCTCTCCCTGCGGGCGCCCGGCGCCCAGGCCGAGTTCGAACCGACCGCCCGACAGCTCGACGAGCGTACGGGTCTCGCGGACGGTCGCCGCCGGGGTGCGCAGCGGCGCCGCCAGCACCCATGTTCCGAGGTGCAGCGTGCCGGTGGCCGCGGCGGCGGCCGACAGGGCGAGGAAGGGGGAGGGGGTGTAGAGCGTGTCGGGCACGAGCAGCGCCGAGAAGCCGTCACCCTCGACGCGGCGCGCCGTCTCGCTCCAGGCCCGGGCGTCGCCGGGCGCGCCGGTGACGACGCCGAATCGGAAGGAGGTCATGCATCGATGCTCGCGGGTGGCCGCCCTGCGCGCATCCGCCGGCGGGAGGCATCCGCTTTGCTCCCGGGGGAGCACGAACGACGAGGGTCAGCGATATCGCGAAGAAGTCCTGCCCGGATCAGGAGTTCACGCGGATGATCTCGCGCTGGTACGGCGCGACGATCTCTCCCGAGATGCGGCAGTCGAGCACGAGGAAGCGGCGGGATGCCTCGTCCTCGGCCGCCCAGGTCGCCAGCCGTTCCAGGTCGTCGAGGGTGCGCACCACGACGCCCTCCGCGCCGACGCCGGCTGCGAGCGCCGCGAAGTCGACCTCGGGGATGAGCATCGGCTCCTTCGCCAGGCCCTTCAGCCCGTAGAGGTTGACCTCGGCGCCGTACGCGGCATCGTTCCAGACGACGGCGAGACCCCGGCCGCCGGCGACCCGCACGGCGGTCTCGAGGTCGGCGAGGGCCATGAGCCCGCCGCCGTCGCCCGTGGTCAGCACGACCGTCGACGCGGGCTTCGCGAGCGCGGCGCCCGGCACCGACGGCCAGCCGAGGCCGATCGACTGGAACGCCGTGCCCACCATCATCATCCGGTCGGGCGCGGCGACGGGCCAGTACATGTTGGCCCAGCCGATGAAGTGCCCGCCGTCCGAGACGACGACCCTGTCCTCGGGCAGCAGCTCTCCGATGCGGCGGGCGACGGCACGGGGGTCGAGGCGTCCGTCGGCCGCGACGGCGTCGCCCGGCTCGTAGGCGCGGAGCGGCGTCAGGTCGACCGACTCGCGCCACCCGCTCGGCGTCGCGCCCCGCTCGCGCAGGGCGGCGGCGACGGAGCGGGCCGCGACGGCGGCATCCGCCCTCACGAACCCGCCGACGTGGGGGTGGGTCGCGGCCGGGGCGACGTCGATCTGGAACACCCGCGTGCCCGGTGCGAACAGGTCGCCGAAGCGCATCGTGAACTGATTGAGGGATGCCCCGAACACGACGGCCACGTCGGCCTCGCGCACGAGCTTCATGGCTCCTTCGGCGCCGAACCCGCCCGTGACGCCGAGGTCGAACTCGGGGCGCGGGAACACGCCGCGGCCGAGCGCCGTCGACGCGGTCACGGCACCCACGAGGTCGGCCACCTCGCCCAGCGCGTCGGTGGCCCCCGAGATCCAGGCGCCGCGGCCGGCGAGCAGGAACGGGCGCTGGGCATGCGCGAGCGCCTCGACGAGTCCGTCGAGCGCACCGGCCGCGAACGGCCCCGCGGGGGCCAGCGGCTCGGGCAGCCGCGGCTCGGGCGCCTCGGGCACGGGGCCCGCGTCGCGCGCGGCGACGTCGTAGGGGATCGCGAGCACGGTCGGCACGCGGTAGGTGAGGGCGTGCTCGATCGCGATGACGGTCGTGGCGGCCGCATCCGCGCGCCCGACGGTATACGTGCGGGCGCCGACCGCGGAGGCGAGCGCGATCTGGTCGACGTCCCACGGGCGGGGGCCCGAGGTGGGCTCGTCGCCGACGACGAGCACGAGCGGCACGTGCGCCTGCACGGCTTCGGCCAGCGCGGTGAGCGTGTTCGTGAACCCGGCGCCGTAGGTGGCGGTCGCCGCGGCCAGGCGGCCCGAGGCGCGGCAGAAGGCGTCGGCGGCGACGACCCCGCCCGCCTCGTGGCGGACGGCGGTGAACTCCACGTCGGTGGAGCGCTCGAGCGCGTCGAGGAAGTAGGCGTTGCCGTTGCCCATCACCCCGAACACGTGGTCGATGTGGCGGGCGAGGGTGAGGGCGACGTGTGCGGACACGGTGGGCATGGCGAGACCTCGGGAGACGTCAGACGGATGGTGAAGGCCGTATGTGTCTCGCGCGTGTGCGCTGCGTGCCCTTTTTTCGAGCACCGGCGGGCGACGATGCCACCGGACGAAACCGAGTATAGGTCGTACGCCAAGATGGAAGGCATGAGGACGATCCAGCTGCGCCGGTACACGCTCGTCGACGGGGAGTACGACGCGTTCGTCGATTGGTGGAAGGGCTGCATGCCGCGCGTGCGTCCCGCCGCCGGGTTCGCGATCGAATTCGCCTACGGCCTGCCCGAGACGAACGAGTTCGTGTGGGCGGTCAGCGCGGAAGGCGATGAGGAGGCCTTCCTCGCCCTGGAGAAGGAGTACCTCGCCTCGGACGCGCGCGCCGAGGCGTTCGCGGGCGTGCCGCAGCGGGTCGCGGAGTACAACATCCGCTTCGTGTCGGAGCTGCCGACGGCGGACTGACGCCGCTTCAGCCGCCGAGAGCCTCGCGGATCGCGCTCGCCGAGCGCGCGAGCCGCTGCGCGATCGCCTCGGGGTCGGCCGGGCTGGAGACGTGCACCACCGCGATCGCGGCGGGCCGCTGGCCGCCGCGCAGACGCAGCGGCACCGAGATCGCCTGAACGGTGGGGATCACCTCGTCGTGGCTGGTGGCGTAGCCCCGCTGCGCGCACTCGGCGACTTCGGCGCGCAGCCGGTCGTCGACCTCGACCGGCCATTCGGCGGGCGAGAGCGTCGACAGGATCGCCTTGCTCGGCGCGCCGACGGTGATCGAATGGCGGGCCCCGGGACGCTGCGCGACCGTCGCGACGGCGTGGCGCGGCTCGACGCTGGCGAGGGTGATGCACTCGTCGCGGTCGAGCACCGCGAGGAAGCACGTCATGC
>NZ_JBQCIP010000066.1:0-14117 GCF_051953575.1 Microbacterium sp. | reverse complement strand
GAGCCAGCCGGCGGCCTCGAAGTCGAAGTCGACGCACGGGATGGTCCTGCGCCCTTCGGGCAGGCCGATGAGCACGCTGGGGTGGGACAGACTCGACAGCGTGTCGATGCGGGGGTCGTCGGATTCGACGTCCATGACGAGGAGCGCATCGACCATCGACCCCTTGGCCGCGCGCTGGAGCGCCTTGGAATCGTCGCTGGCCAGCAGCAGGATGTCGTAGC
The DNA here is from genome assembly GCF_051953575.1 of Microbacterium sp. Classification (GTDB taxonomy): domain Bacteria; phylum Actinomycetota; class Actinomycetes; order Actinomycetales; family Microbacteriaceae; genus Microbacterium. The sequence goes on along the minus strand of NZ_JBQCIP010000066.1, from coordinate 13,896 downwards.
CGTGCTTGCGCGCCTGCGTGACGACGCCGGTGACGATCTGCATGACCACGTGCACGTCGACGCCGGTGCGCAGCGGCGCCTGCAGGCCGATGACGTTCGTCGAGCGCGAGGCCAGCGACCGGGCTCCGGCGTGCGGGCTGAAGCCGAGGCTGTCGATGGCCTTCTCGACGCGGTCGCGCGTCTCTTGCGAGATGGCGCGCTTGCCGCTCATGACATACGACACGGTCGAGATCGACACCCCCGCCGCCTGCGCGACGTCCGCGATCGTCACCATCAGGTTCCCCGTCCTGCTAGGTCGAGCACCTGAGCGGTCCCGGGAGCGAGATCGCAGGTGCCGATCGGACCGTCCGGTCCGTACACATTCATTGTCGCCGTTCGCGCGCCCGCGCGAAGACGCGCTCGCGCGAGGCGGCCGCCCGCCCAGTCGAGGTCGACCGACACGTCGCCGCGGATCCGGATGCCGCGCACCGCGCCGTCCGGCCACTGCGGCGGCAGCGCCGGCAGCAGGCGCACGCGCACGGCCCCGGCCTCGTCGGGCGCCGACTGCACGAGCGCCTCGGCGATCGCCGCGGTGAGCCCCAGGTTGCCGTCGATCTGGAAGGGCGGGTGGGCGCTGAAGAGGTTCGGGTAGAGGCCGCCGCGCTGGCCGCCGGCCGACGCATCCGCGGGGCGCAGCGCCATCCGCACGTGCTCGTGCACGGCGGCGCCGTCGCCCAGTCGCGCCTGCATGGCCGCACGCCAGGCGAGGGCCCAGCCGGTCGATTCGGGGCCGCGGAGCCGGATGGACTCGGCGGCGGCGCGCGCGAGCTCGGGCGTGCCGTCCCGCGTGATCTGCGTGTACGGGAACAGCCCGACCAGGTGCGACAGATGGCGGTGCAGGGGTTCTGCCTCGGCGCGTTCGCGATCCCATTCGCCCAGGTCGCCTCGCGGCGTGGTCCCCGGATCGGGGAGGGCCGCCGTGCGCGCGGCGAGCTCGGCGACCCAGACCTCGGAGTCGAGGCCGAGCGCGGCCCCGGCCCGGCGGCACACGTCTGCCAGTTCGCGCAGCAGCACGACGTCCATGGTGGCGCTGACCGCGACGCCCCGCTCGTGTCCGTCCGCGTCGAGATAGTGGTTCTCGGGCGAGGTCGACGGGCTCGTCCAGGCGCGCTCGTCGTCGCCCTGGATCCACGACAGTGCGAAGGCCGCTGCCGAGGCGAGCACCGGCCAAGCCTCATCGCGCAGCCGGTCGAGGTCGCCGCCGTACTCGTAGTGCTCCCACAGGTGCAGCGCGAGCCACACCCCGCCGAGCGCCCAGTTCGCCCAGGCCGGATCGCCGTGGCCGGCGCCGACGGGGGCGGCGAACGCCCAGGCGTCGGAGTTGTGGTGCGCGACCCACCCTGCCGCGCCGTAGAGCTCGCGGGCCACGACGGGGCCGGTCGTCTCGGACAGCCGCCGTGTGAACCGCAGCAGGGGCTCGTGGCACTCGGGGAGAGCGGTGGTCTCGGCCGGCCAGTAGGCCATCTGCAGGTTGATGTTCGTCGTGTACGCGCTCGACCACGGCCCGGGCAGTTCGGCGTTCCACAGTCCCTGCAGCGTGAGCGGCAGGCCGCCGGGCTGCGACGAGCAGATCAGCAGGTACCGGCCGTAGTGGAAGGCGAGCGCCGCCAGCGCGGGATCGTCCTGGTCCTGCGCGCGACGCACCCGCTCGACCGTGTCGACGTCGCCGTCGAGCCCGGGCAGTTCGAGCGCGCACCGGTCGTACAGGGCGCCGTGCGCCGCCTCGTGCGCGGCACGCAGCCGGGCGGCATCGGAGGAGGGGATGCCGGCCACCAGCGCCGCGGCGCGGTCGGCGGCTCCCGTGCCCGGGTCGGGATCGCCGGGGATCGAGGGGGCCGTGGCCGTGCCGATGGCGAAGAGGTGCCTGCGCGCCGGGGCCGTGACGAGCGTGCCCCCTGCGACGTCGGAGGCGTCGAAGTGGCGGATCACCACGGCGCCGTGGCGCCCGGTCGACTCGACGTAGCGGACGGGCTCGCCGGTCTGCTCGTGACCGGGCGCGACGTCGACCGGCAGCCACCACTCGGTCACCAGCGCACCGTCAGGGGTCGCGGATGCCGCCTTCGCCCGCAGCAGCGAGTCCACGCCGACGCGCACCCGCACCGCGGCGTCGGCGGTGATCTCGTGCATGATCGCGCCGGTCACGAGGTCGGCCCAGGTGCGATGGCGCACGGTGACAGCGTCGATCGTGTACTCGTGCGCGGCGACGCCGGTGGACAGGTCGAGGCGCCGCCCGTGCGTGCGCGCGACGGAGCCGGGTGCGGCATCCCGCTCGACGTCCACCTGCACGCGGCCGAGCGGCAGGTAGGCCTGCACCCATCGCGCCTGCATGCGCTGCAGAAGCGCTTCCGCGCGGCCGGGGTCGTCGGCGTCGAGGGCCTCGCGCACGGCACCGACGGCCCCCGCACCGCGCAGCGCGACGCCGTCCAGGGCGTCGGCGCCGGCGTGGCCGGACCAGGCGGTGATGTCGTTGAGCCACAGGCGCTCACCGCCCGAGAGGCCGGCGCACATGGCGCCGCGGATGCCGTTGCCCACCGGGTACGCCTCGAGCCAGTCGTCCGCCGGAGTGGACGCGCGCAGCACGTGCAGCGCCTCGGCGGCGGTGGCTGAGACCGCATCGTCGCGGCGCGTGGACATCGTCACGACGCTTAGTATATGGTCTCCGTGTTGAAGCGCTTCGAAAGTTCGACGAACTCGCGTGACTGCTTCCAAAGACCAGCCCGACCGAGACTCAGCGAAGAGGTTCCCGCTCCATGGCCCGCACCATGACTCCGCGTCCCCCCGATGCGCTCGCGCCGCTCACGGCCGACCTCGGCATCTGCTTCGGCGGCGACTACAACCCCGAGCAGTGGTCGCCCGAGGTGTGGCGCGAGGACGCCGAGCTCATGGTCCGCGCCGGCGTGAACCTCGTGACGGTCGGCGTGTTCAGCTGGGCGCGCCTCGAGCCGAGCCCGGGCGAGCGCGACTTCGCGTGGCTCGACGAGGTGCTGGACCTGCTGCACGCGCACGGCATCGCGGTCGACCTGGCGACGCCCACCGCCTCGCCGCCGCCGTGGCTGGGGATCCTCCACCCCGAGACGCTCCCGGTCGACCGCGACGGCGTGCGGCTCGTCGCCGGCTCGCGCAACCAGTTCACGCCGGCATCCCGGGTCTATCGCGACTACGCGCTCGCGATCGCGACCGACCTCGCCGAGCGGTACCGCGCCCACCCCGCCGTGCGCATGTGGCACGTGGGCAACGAGTTCGGCCAGATCGACTTCGGCCCCGAGGCGGCGCGCGAGTTCCGGCTCTGGCTGCGCGAGAAGTACGGCACCATCGACGCGCTCAACGAGGCGTGGGGCACTCTGGTGTGGTCCCAGCGCTACCGAGACTTCGACGAGATCGTGCCGCCGCGGCGCATGCCGTACATGGTCAACCCGGCCCAGTCGCTGGACTTCCGCCGGTACACGTCGTTCGCGCTGCAGCGTGTCTTCGCCGAGCAGCGCGACGCGATCCGGGCCGCCGGGGCCACGCAGCCGGTGACCACGAACTTCATGGGCTTCGAGCCGCTCACCGACCTGTGGTCGTGGGCCGACGAGGTCGACGTCATCGCCGACGACCAGTACCCCGACCACGGCAGCCCCACCGCGTCCAGCGACATCGCCCTCGTGCAGGACCTCATGCGCTCGCTCGGCGGCGGCCGCCCCTGGGCGCTCATGGAGCACGCGACGAGCGCCGTGACGTTCCGGCCCCACAACCTGCCCAAGACGCCGGCGCGGGCCCGCCTCGACTCGCTGCAGGCGGTCGCCCGAGGGGCCGACGCGATCTGCTTCTTCCAGTGGCGTCAGGCGCGGGTCGGCGCCGAACGGTTCCACTCGGCGCTGCTCCCGCACGCCGGCCCCGACACCGACGTCTTCCGCGGCGCCGCCGCGCTCGGCGCCGACCTCGGGCGGCTCCGGCCGATCGTCGGCGCCCGGGTGGCGGCATCCGTCGCGATGCTCTTCGACTGGGAGTCGTGGTGGGCCGGGTCCGAGCCCGGACGCCCGACCGACCGGCTCGACACGGTCGAACAGCTGCGGCGCTGGCACCGCCTGCTGTGGCGACGCGGCATCTCCGTGGACCTCGTGCGTCCGGGCGCCGACGTGTCGGGCTATCGCGCGGTGCTGGTGCCCCACTCGTACATCGTCGAAGCGGATGCCGCCGCCGCCCTGCGCGCCGCGGTCGAGGCCGGCGCGAGCCTCGTCGTCGGACCCTTCTCGGGCGTCGCCGACCGCGACGCCGCCATCCTGCTCGGCCGGTCGCCCGTGCTGCTGCGAGACCTCGTCGGGGTGAGCGGCGAGGAGTGGGTCGGCCTGCCCGACGAGCCGACCGCCCTCGCCGTCGAGCCGGCGTGGGCGACCGCCCCCACGGCCGCCCTGCGGGCCGGCGTGCTCGGCGAGCGGCTGCGCGCCGACGGCGCAGAGGTGCTGGCGCGCTTCGACGGCGGGCACCTCGACGCCGCGCCCGTGATCACCCGCCACCGTGTCGGCGCAGGCACCGCCTGGTACCTCGGAGCGGTCGTCGAGGATGCCGCGCTCGGCGCCGTGCTCGACGATGCGCTCGACGTGGCCGGTGTCACCGGGGCCACCGCCGACCGCGTGCTGCCCGACGGCCTCGAGGCCGTGCAGCGCGGCGAGGTCCTGTTCCTTCTCAACCACGGTCGGACGACCGGGCGCGTGTCGGTGCCCGGCGCCCGGCGGGATCTCTTGTCGGATGCGGACGTCGACGGCCAGGCCATCCTGGCCCCCGGCGCCGCCATGGTGCTCATCGAAAGGCACGCACAGTGAAGTTCACCGATGGCTACTGGCTCACCAGGCCCTCGTTCAGTCCCCTCTATGCGGTCGAGGTCGACGACATCCGCCTCGACGAGGCCGCGGGCACGATGAGCGTGTACGCGCCGACGGCGGTGATCCGCGACCGCGGCGACACCCTCAACCGCCCGATGCTGACCGTCGTGTTCTCGGCGCCCGCACCCGGGGTCGTCAAGGTGCACGTCGAGCACCACGCGGGCGCCGTCCACCGCGGACCCGACTTCGAGATCCACGGCGCCGAAGGGTTCCGTCCCACGCTGCGCCTCGACGACGAGTGGGGCGTGCTCGAGGCGGGGTCGCTCAGCGTGCGGGTCGCGCGCACCGGGCCGTGGCGCGTCGAGTTCGTCAGCGACGGCCGCGTGCTCACCACGTCGCTCCCGCGGTCGATCGGGCACATGACCGGTGACGGTCGCCCGCAGACGGCGCTGCGCCCCAGCGGCGGGGACCCGACGTGGGTGCACCAGCAGCTCACCATCGAGCCCGGCGAGCGCGTGTACGGGCTGGGCGAGCGGTTCGGCGCATTCGTCAAGAACGGCCAGACGGTCGACGTCTGGAACGCGGACGGCGGCACCTCGAGCGAACAGGCGTACAAGAACGTCCCCTTCTACGTCACCAGCCGCGGCTACGGCGTCTTCGTCGACCACCCCGGCCACGTGTCGTTCGAGGTCGGCAGCGAGGTCAACTCGCGCGTGCAGTTCTCCGTCGACGGCGAATCCCTCGACTACTACGTCATCGACGGCCCCGAGCCGAAGGACGTCCTCCGCCGGTACACCGCCCTCACCGGCCGCCCCGCCCGCGTGCCGGCCTGGTCGTTCGGACTGTGGCTGACCACGTCGTTCACCGCCAGCTACGACGAAGACACGGTGAGCGCCTTCGTCGACGGCATGGCCGAGCGCGACATCCCCCTGTCGGTGTTCCACTACGACTGCTTCTGGATGCGCGAGTACCAGTGGACCGACTTCGAGTGGGATGCCCGCGCCTTCCACGACCCCGTCGGGCAGATCGCCCGCATGCACGAGCGCGACGTGCACGTGTCGGTGTGGATCAACCCGTACATCGCGCAGCGGTCGGCACTGTTCCGCGAAGCCGCCGACCGCGGCTATCTGCTGCGGCGCACCGACGGCAGCGTGTGGCAGTGGGACATGTGGCAGGCCGGGATGGGGCTGGTCGACTTCACGAATCCGGATGCCGCCGACTGGTACGTCGGCAAGCTCCAGGGGCTGCTCGACCAAGGCGTCGACGCGTTCAAGACCGATTTCGGCGAGCGGATCCCCGTCGACGGCGTGACGTGGCACGACGGGTCCGACCCGCAGCGCATGCACAACTACTACGCGAAGCTGTACAACGAGGTCGTGTTCCGTGGGCTGGAGCGCCACAAGGGCGCCGGCAACGCCCTCGTGTTCGCCCGGTCGGCGACGGCCGGCTCGCAGCAGTTCCCCGTGCACTGGGGCGGCGACAGCGACTCGACGTTCCTCTCGATGGCCGAGTCGCTGCGCGGAGGCCTGTCGCTCGCCATGTCGGGCTTCGGCTACTGGAGCCACGACATCGGCGGCTTCGAGGGAACGCCCGACCCCGGCCTGTTCAAGCGCTGGCTGGCGTTCGGTCTGCTGTCGTCGCACTCGCGGCTGCACGGCTCGTCGACCGTGCGGGTGCCGTGGGCGTTCGACGAAGAGGCGGTGGACGTCGCGCGCGAATTCACCACGCTCAAGATGCGGCTCATGCCCTACCTCGCCGGCGCGGCGGAACTGGCACACACCGACGGCACGCCGATGATGCGCCCGATGGCGCTGGAGTTCCCCGGCGACCGGTCGGGCTTCGACGCCGACACGCAGTACATGCTCGGCGAGGCGCTGCTGGTCGCGCCGGTGTTCACCGCCGACGGCACGGTCGAGTACTACCTGCCCGAGGGTCGCTGGACGTCGTTGCTCGACGGCTCGGTCGTCGACGGCCGCCGCTGGGTGACCGAGACGCACGGCTACGACTCGGTGCCGCTGCGCGTGCGACCGGGAACGGTGCTCCCGTTCGGGGCCGACGACAGCCGCCCCGACTACGACTGGGCCGACGGCGTGACGCTGCGCTGCTTCGAGCTGCCCGACGGGTACGACGCCGTCACGACCGTGCCGGGTCATGACGGCACGGCGCCGACCTCGTTCCGCGTGCGCCGCGAGGGCGGCACGATCACTGCGACCTCGGACGACGTGCGCGCCCCGTGGGCGCTGCAGGTGAGCGACCAGGTCGTCAGCGGGACGGCATCCACTCTCACGATCGACCTCGAGGAGGAGGCCCGATGAACGACGCGACCGAGGCGAGCGACGTCCCGGTGTTCCGGCGGATCGACCGGCCGCTCGCCGAGCGGGCGCGCGACCTGCTCGACCGGCTCACCGCCGAGGAGCGCATCGCGATGCTGCACCAGGCGGCGCCCGCGATCGACAGGCTCGGCGTGGCCGAGTGGCGCACCGGATGCGAGGCGCTTCACGGCGCCGCCTGGCTCGGGCGGGCCACCGTGTTCCCGCAGCCGGTGGGGCTCGCCGCGACCTGGGATGAGGAGCTCGTGCGCCGCGTCGGCGAGGTCGCGGCCGTCGAGGTGCGGGCCAAGCGCGCCGAGAACCCGCTCGTGAGCCTCAACGTGTGGGCGCCCGTCGTCAACACGCTGCGCCACCCCGGCTGGGGGCGCAACGAGGAGGGGTACTCGGAGGATCCCCACGTCACCGCCGTGTTCGGCACCGCGTACTCGCAGGGCCTCCGTGGCGACCACGAGCGGGTGTGGCGCACCGTGCCGGCTCTCAAGCACTTCCTCGGCTACGACAACGAGACCGACCGGTCGGTGACCTCGTCCGAGATGTCGCTGCGGACGCTCCACGAAGAGGAGCTGCCGGCGTTCCGCGGAGCGATCGAGGCCGGCGTCGCGGGCGGCATCATGCTCGCGTACAACCGCGTCAACGGGATCCCCGCGCACACGCAGCCCGAGCTCGTGGCCGAAGCGCGGTCCTGGTCCGACGAGTCGATCGCGGTGGTGTCGGATGCCGGCGCCCCGACCTTCCTCGTGACCACCCAGAGAGCCCAGCCCGACCACGTCCACGCCGCGGCCGCACTGGTGCGCTCGGGCCTCGACTCGTTCACCGACAACGACGCGGATGCCGCGCCCACGATCGGCCACGTGACCGAGGCGCTCGCCGCGGGCCTCCTGACCGCCCACGACGTCGACCGTGCGGTGCTGCGCCTGCTGGAACTGCGGATCCGGACAGGCGAGTTCGACGGCGACGCCGACCCCTACGCGGGGATCACGGCGGACGCCATCGATGCTCCCGGTGCCCGGGAGCTCGCGCGGGAGGCGGTGGTGCGCTCGGTCGTCGTGCTGCGCAACGACGCCGGCGTGCTGCCACTGACCTCCGCCGCACGCGTCGTCGTCGTCGGCCCCCTCGCCGACCTCGTGCTCACAGACTGGTACGCCGGCACTCCGCCGTACAAGGTGGGCATCGGGGCGGCCGCCGCCGAGCGCTTCGGCGAGGCCGAGGTCGTCACGGGCGCCGACATCGTGGCGCTCCGGGCGACCTCCAACGGCCGCTACATCACGGTCGCTCCGGACGGCTCGACCGTCGAGGCCGCTGCCGACGGCGCGGCCGAGGACGCGCTGTTCGACGTGACCGACTGGGGCGACGGCATCCTCACCCTCCGCTCTCACGCCAGCGGACTGCTGCTGACGGGCGGGCACTGGCCGATGCGCGCCGACGCCGCGCGCGTGGGCGGCTGGGTCGTGCAGGAGAGCTTCCGCGCGCACCGTCACGCCGACGGCACCGTGTCGCTGCTGCACCTCGGCTCAGGCCGATGGGTGCGCACCTTCCGTGACTCGGGCCTGCTCGCCGCCGAGGCCGTCACGCTCGAGACGGCGGAGCGGTTCGGCGTGCGCATCGTGTGGTCGGGAGCCCAGGCCGTCGCCGAGGCGGCCGCTCGCGCCGACGCCGTCATCGTCGCGGTCGGCAACGACCCGCACCTGAACGGCCGCGAGACCGAGGACCGTCCGCACCTGCGGCTGCCGTCGGCGTGGACCGAGCTGTGGCGCGCCGCCCGCGAGGTCAACCCGCGCACCGTGCTGACCATCGTGTCGAGCTACCCGTACGTGCTCGACGGCGCTGCCGACGCCGAGACGGTCGTGTGGTCGAGTCATGGCGGGCAGGAGCTCGGCCACGGCGTCGTCGATGTGCTCTCGGGTGACCGCGAGCCCTCCGGGCGCCTCTCGCAGAGCTGGCCCGCCACCGAGCAGCAGCCGGGCGATCTGTTCGACTACGACACGCTGCGCCAGGGCGCCACCTACCGGCACCAGCCCGACGCGCCTGCGTTCGCCTTCGGGCACGGGCTCACCTACACCTCGGTGTCGTACGAGTCCGTGACGGTTCAGGATGCCGTCACCCCCGCGCCGGCGCCCACCCACCGCCACGCGGGCTTCGCGCCGCGTGGCGGTGACGCCGCGGTGCAGGCGACGGTGCGCGTCGCCAACACGGGGGAGCGGGACGCCGAGGAGCTCGTGCAGTTGTATGCCCTCCCGCCGAGGGACCTGCCGCTGCCCACCCCTCGCCGCCTGCTGGTGGCGTACGCACGTGTGCGACTCGCGCCCGGCGAGACCCGCGACGTCGAGCTGGCGTTCGGACTCGACCGCCTCGCCGTGTGGGACGACGCCGTGCGCCTTCCGGGCGCCGTCGACGACTGGCTGCACAGGGGCGCGCTGCGCGTGCAGCCTGGCATGTACACCCTGGCCGCAGGCCCGTCCGCGTGGAACCTGCCGGCCTCCGCGGGGCTGGAGGTCACGCCCGCCTGACCCTCGCCTGTCACGGATCCGCGAAAGGGTACATTCCCGCCGGCCTGGATCCGCGGAAGGTACATTCCCGCCGGCGGATCCGCGGAAATCTACGCTGTCGCGGATCCGGGAGCGAGTTCGGCTGCCAGCATCCGCGTCTCGTCGGGGGTCCAGATGTGGGCGCCGAAGACGTGTCGGTGGGTGAGCGACAGCTCGTCGCCCGGTGCCAGCACGATGCGCTCGGCGAACGACGGCGACGGCGCCAGGATCGGGGTCGGCGTGTTGCGCACGAACCAGCGGATCGCGGGACCGCCTGTCGAGGTGCCCGCATAGGCGATCACCGTGCCGCCGCCGTCGACCTCGTCGTGCTCGCCCGAGAACGTGACCCACGGCGCCTCGGCGCCCATGATCGCGTCCGCGCCCGCATCGTCGGGGAGTCCGCACGCGAGCACCCGGCCACCGGTCCACGCCCGCGGCAGGCGGATCACGAACCCGGTGTAGCCGGCGTTCGGGCGGCCCTGGGTGGTCGGGCTGCCGAGCTCGAGGTCGTGCCCGGCGATGTTGCGCAGCGTCGTCGCGAAGTCGAGGATCCACAGGCCGCGGTCCGGGTCGACGCCGTGGAAGCGGTGGGTCCGCGTCTCGGCGATCCAGTGATCGCCGGCCCGGGTGATCCAGGTCAGCTGCTCGGCGAACGACACTGCCGGGCCGGCATCCACCACGTCGGTGAACGCGTCGTGACGCATGCGTCCGACGTTGTCGAGCTGCACGTACCCGCTGCCGGGGCGGAACGTCGGGCCGCCCCAGAAGTTCGCGCCCGAGACGTGGGTCCACGTGAACTGCAGGCCCTTGTGCCAGCGGTGGTCCCAGGGGCGGTACGCCGTCAGGGGTGCGCCGTCGAGGGTGCGGAGGGGATGCAGGTACGGCTTCGGTCCCTCTGCGACGGGGCCGCCGCCGTCGAAGGAGTACCGGGCGATCTCGATGCCGGATGCGGTGACGAAGGCCCCGGCGTCGTCGAAGCGCAGCGAAAGGTCAGCCATGGCTCCATTGTCGTGGACGGAGCAGGTAAGCGCATTCCGAAGTCTCATCTGCGCGGCCGGGATGGTGCAGGCGCGGGAATGTACCGCTTTTGGGCGGTTTTGGGTAGAGGCAGTCCTGCGCGACCGCCGCGCGATAGCGTCATGGCCATCTCACAGCGGGCGCCGCACACCCCCAAGGCGCCACGAGAAGGAGGAGGAATCATGCTCTGGACAATTCTCGGCCTGATCGTCATCGGCCTCATCGCGGGTTTCATCGCTCGTGCCATCATCCCTGGCAAGCAGAGCATGGGCATCCTGCTCACGATCGTGCTCGGCATCGTCGGCTCGTTCGTCGGCGGGTTCCTGGGCTACCTGCTGTTCGGCGCCGACCCCAACGGCGGCTTCCTGCAGCCCTCGGGCATCATCGGGTCGATCCTCGGCGCGATCATCGTGCTCGGCCTGTACGTGCTGTTCACCCGTCGTCGCGGCGCCGTGCGTTCGTGACCTGACGCCCACCCCACGCAGCGAGCCCTCCCGCCCACCGGCGGGAGGGCTCGCTGCGTGATGGGCCCTCGGAATCGCGAAGGGGTACGTTTCCGCCGCGGAAACGTACCCCTTCGCGGATCCTGGAGGGCTCAGACGCCTTCGAGCGCCTGCGACACCACCTCGCGGGCCTCGGCCTGCACCTGGGCGAGGTGCTCGGGGCCGCGCAGCGACTCGGCGTACAGCTTGTAGACGTCCTCGGTGCCGGACGGGCGCGCGGCGAACCACGCGTGCTCGGTCTGCACCTTCAGCCCGCCGATGGCCGCCCCGTTGCCGGGCGCGTGCGACAGCTTCGCGGTGACGGGCTCTCCGGCGAGCTCCGTCGCGGTGACGGCTTCGGGGGAGAGCTTGCCGAGGGCGGCCTTCTGCGTGGGGGATGCCGGGGCATCGACCCGCTGGTAGGCCGAGGCGCCGAACTCGGCCTCGAGCTCGGCATACCGCTGCGACGGCGTCTTGCCGGTCACCGCGATGATCTCGGATGCGAGCAGGCACAGCAGGATGCCGTCCTTGTCGGTCGTCCACACCGTGCCGTCGAACCGCAGGAACGACGCTCCCGCCGACTCCTCGCCGCCGAACGCGACCGAGCCGTCGAGCAGGCCGGGCACGAACCACTTGAAGCCGACCGGCACCTCCAGCAGCGGTCGGCCGAGCGACTCGGCCACGCGGTCGATGATCATCGAGCTCACGAGGGTCTTGCCCACGGCCGCGTCCGCCGGCCACTCCGGGCGGTGCGAGTACAGGTAGTCGATCGCGACGGCCAGGTAGTGGTTGGGGTTCATCAGCCCGGCGTCGGGCGTGACGATGCCGTGGCGGTCGGCGTCGGCATCGTTGCCCGTGAGCACGTCGTACTCGTCGCGGCGGCCGATGAGCCCTGCCATCGCCGACGGCGAAGACGGATCCATGCGGATCTTCTCGTCCCAGTCGAGCGTCATGAAGCGCCACGTGGGATCCACATCCGGGTTCACGACGGTGAGGTCGAGCCCGTGCACCTCGGCGATGAGCGCCCAGTACTCCACCGATGCGCCGCCCAGCGGATCGGCGCCGATGCGCACGCCCGCGCGGCGGATCGCCTCGACGTCGATGATGTTCGCGAGGTCGCGCACATAGGCGTCGCGGAAGTCGTAGTCGCCGAGCCGGTCGCCGTCGATGTCCTTGAACGGCGTGCGCTGCACGCCGTCCAGGCCCGCGGCGATCAGCGCGTTCGCGCGGTCCGCGATCCAGCCCGTGGCGTCGGTGTCGGCCGGTCCGCCGTTCGGCGGGTTGTACTTGAAGCCGCCGTCGCGCGGCGGGTTGTGGCTGGGAGTGACGACGATGCCGTCCGCGCGGCCGGGGTCGGCGGCATCCTTCCCGCGGTTGTACGTGAGGATCGCGTGGCTGAGCGCCGGCGTCGGCACCCACGAGTCGCGGGAGTCGACGCGCACATCGACGCCGTTCGCGACCAGCACCTCGATCGCGCTGCGCTCGGCGGGCAGCGACAGGCCGTGCGTGTCGCGGCCGAGGAACAGCGGCCCCTCGATCCCCTGCGACCGGCGGTAGTCGACGATCGCCTGCGTCGTGGCGAGGATGTGCGCCTCGTTGAAGCTGCCCGACAGCGACGACCCGCGGTGGCCGCTCGTGCCGAAGACCACGCGCTGCTCGGCGACCCCGGGGTCTGGCGAGATGTCGTAGTAGGCGGCGATCAGCTCATCGATGTCGATGAGGTCGGAAGGTTCGGCGGGCTGTCCTGCGCGACTCATGCGCCTAGTCTGCCTGGCTCTCGGCCCGCGCGCACGGTCCGCGTCGCGAGTGGACCGGAATAGGCTGGCACGCGTGACTCCCGAGCTCGCCGGTACCCAGGACCCTGCCCCCGTGCGCCGCACCTACAGCTACCTGGGCCCCGCCGGGACGTTCACCGAGGCGGCGCTCGCCCAGGTCCCCGAGGCGCGCGGCCACGAGTGGCGCCCGGTGCGCAACGTCGGCGAGGCGCTCGCCGACGTCGTCGAGGGCCGCTCGGACGCCGCGATGATCGCCATCGAGAACTCCGTCGACGGCGGCGTGTCGACCGCGCAGGACGCGCTCGCGACCATCCCCGGGCTGCGCATCGTGGGGGAGTACCTCGTGCCGGTCGAGTTCGTGCTCGTCGGTCGTCCCGGAGCCCGCCTCGAGGACGTCGGGCTCATCGCCGCCCACCCGGTGGCGTACGCCCAGTGCCTGCAGTGGCTGTCGCGCGAGCTGCCCGCGCACTCGCACGTCCCCGCCGCGAGCAACGTGGCCAGCGCCATGGGCCTGCTCGACGGGTCCAGCGACGCGGACGCCGCCATCGCCCCTCCCGGCATCCTCGAGCACCACGAGCTCGAGCTCCTCGCCTCGAACATCGGCGACAACCCCAACGCCGTGACGCGCTTCGTGCTCGTCGCGCGCACGGTGGTCCCGCCCGCCCCGACCGGCGCCGACAAGACGTCGCTCATCGTCGAGCTGCCCGACGATCATCCCGGCGCGCTGCTGGAGATGCTGGAGCAGTTCGCCACGCGCGGCATCAACCTGTCGCTGCTGGCCTCCCGGCCGATCGGCGACGAGCTCGGCCGCTACCGGTTCGTCGTCGACGCGGACGGGCACCTGCAGGACGAGCGCATGGCCGACGCCCTCATGGGCCTGCGCCGGTTCAGCCCGCGCGTCACGTTCCTCGGGTCGTACCCCCGCG
>NZ_JBQCIP010000065.1:0-5372 GCF_051953575.1 Microbacterium sp. | reverse complement strand
TCGGTCACCTCCAGCCCGACGATCGTCTTCCCCATGATTTCCCTCTTCCCCAAGATTCGTCGGTCAGGTTCCGACGAAGAGATTCACGTACCACCGTCCGACGGCTTCGCCGGCGAACACTCCCGTCCAGGCGCCGAGGATCATCCAGGGCCCGAAGGGAATGGCGGTCTTGCGTCCGGCGCGGCGCAGCAGCAGCAGCGCGATGCCGAAAAGTCCGCCGTACAGGAACGCGGCGAACGCTCCGACGGCGAGTGCGCCCCAGCCGATCCAGCCGAGGTGGATGCCGACGACTCCGGCGAGCTTGACGTCGCCTCCGCCCATCCCGCCCGGGCGGGCGAGGCGCAGGATCGCGTAGAACGCGTACAGCACGGCCATTCCGATGGCGGCGCGCAGCAGGGACCCCCAGTCCCCGGTGAGTGCAGCCGCGGTCGTGAACAGGATGCCGGCCACCAGGTAGCTCGGCAGCACGATGGCGTTGGGCAGCCGGTGCGTGTCGAGGTCGATGAGCGTCAGCACGATGCTGATGGCGGCGAAGTACAGGAACGCGACGATGATCAGCGCGAGAGCGATGCCGCTCCCGGTCTTCGAGCTCGTCGCCGCGCCCAGCACCGCCGGGTAGGTGAGTCCGACCCACGTGATCAGCGCGAAGGCGACGCCCGTGATCGCCTCGACGATCGGGTAGCGCGGCGAGATCGGCGCCTTGCAGTTCGCGCAGCGTCCGCGCAGGACGATCCACCCCAGCACCGGCACGTTGTGCCACGGCTTGATCGCCGTGTCGCAGTGGGGGCACCGGCTCTCGCGCATCAGCGACACCTTGGCCGGTACGCGGTGTGCGACGACGTTCAGGAACGACCCGATCAGGAGGCCGAACACCCCGGCGATGACGACGAGGAAGATGACGAGGGAGGTGGGCATCCGGGAAGGCTACTCGGTCTGTGTCAACAGGGTCGGCGGAAGCAGTTTGGTGATGATGTCACCAGAGCCGTCCGGAGCTTCCGCGAGGTAGCACCCGAGGTCGATCCTCGGCTCCCAGGTCATCGGCTGGCAGGAGAAGTCCGGCTGCTCGAGCTTCGTGCTTCCGCTGTCGCCGGAGTAGTACTGGCCGCGGAAGCCGTCCTTCTTCGGTGCGGTCTTGATACCGCACGGCGAGTACAGCATGACTTTGACGTTGGTCGTCGCGGCGACCTGGTCGAGCGCATCACCGCCCGATCCGACAGAGGTGGGACACGTCACGGCGCGGTTAGCCACGTTGTCGGCGTGGACGAAGAAGAGTTGCCGATCCGGCGAGTCAGTTGTCACCGTGCCGACGTCAACGGTCATGGGCACACCCGGCGGGACCAGGAACAGCACGTCGTGCGTGATGGTGGGCGAGCCGCTGAGCGTGATCTTCACCGCAGAGGTGCACGCCGTGTAGTCGAGGCCGATTCGTGTCGTGCCTGCGGCAGGGGCGGCGGTCGCCTTCGCCGTCGCGTCACCGGTGCACGACGTCGGAGTTCGCCAATCGACATCGGTGCCCCATGCGCTGCGAGTCGACGGGAAGTCCACCCACGTCGTCATGTCGTAGACGGCTTGCAGAGACGGCACGAACGCATTGGCCGGCAGCGGCGCGGTGGTAACCGTCCCCGAGACGAGCCCGGGCGATTTGATGTCCGGCGCGATTGGCGACTGCACGTTGCCGGTCACATGCATATCCTTCACCGTCACCTTGGTGCCCGACATCGCGTTGCCTGTCACCGTGCCGCCCGTGGATTCGAGCTTGATCTCACCTTCGGCGACGACGTTCTTGTCGACGAGGGCATTCGATCCTGACGTGGAGACGGTCCCCTTTGCGTAGACGTTCCCCGTCACATGGCACTTGGCGCTGAGCACGATCGACCCTTTGGGCGCCCACAGGTCACCGTCGATGGTGGTGTCCGAGTTGCACGTGTAGTCGCCCGTCCGGATCACGAGGTCACCCTTGTAAGACGACTGGGTGAGCTTGAACTGTCCGGCGAAGTACGCGAGCGTGCCGCCCGGCTGACGCTCGTAGGTGACCGCGCGCTGGTAATCGGACACGATGGTCGTCTTTGAGCCGTCGGCCGCTTTGCCTGTTGCTGTGATCCGGATCACAGAGGCCGCTGACGGGCTCAGGCACGCGTCAGTCAGGTGGTCGGCGTCGGCGCCGAATTGTGCGCTGACGTTCTCGTACAGCGGGGAGCTCGTCGAATTGGAGATGGTCTTCGTGCACGGGTTCGCGAGGACGGCTTGGAGCATCATGTCGCGACCCGACTCCGCCGAGACGAAGGCCTGCGTCGTGGCCTTGTTATGTACATTCGTCTGCATCGCGAAGATCACGGAGCCGGCGATGACGGTGGCGGCGATGACACCGACCATCATGACGACGATGACCGCAACGAGTGCAGCGCCGGATTCGTCACGGCGGGCTGCGGGCTGCGTGCCCCCGCCTTGGGCCGCGGGGAAAGGATGGAAGAGCTTCACCAACACGGCGACATGGTCCCTTCGGCGGCATTTCTCATGTAGGCATCGCCCGTGAAGTGCACAGGAGCGGTAGACGATGTCTGTGCGTTCTCGGCGGTTGCATCGAACGTGTAGGTCACTCCGCTGGCACCTTTGGCGACGAAGTATGGCGTCGTACCCATCTTCCTCACCTGGTCCTGCCAGACGGGCCAGATCCCCGGTGCGGGAGCACCGCTGACGGTCATCCGCAGTTCGCCGGAATCGAACTTGAACGCCTGGCATTGCGACGTGCCATCACCGAGTGAGGTGTTCACCTTCAGAATGTTTCCTGCATCCTCGATCTCAAACGCGATCGCGTTCCGCATCGCACGCTCGATCTCGCTAGCAACCAACTGCCCCCGAGTGGTCGCTTGCGTCTGGTCCGTGACGTTCGCCTGCGTTCGCCACGTGTTCGCGAAGATGATCGCGATCGCAGAGCCCAGGACGCCCAGGATGACGACGACGACGATAAGCTCCACAAGCGAATAGCCCGCGTCGCTGGGAGTCGTTCCGCGTCGCGATTCACTCATGAGGTAGCCGGTACGTAGATGATCGCATCGATCGATGCGAGGGTCGATCCGCCCTGAACCGCCTTCAGTGAGATGGAGATGGCGCTACCGGCGCTGCAGGAGCCGTGCACAACGCCCTCCGTCGAGAACGGTCGGCCCGAACCGTCTGAAAAGCCCGTCTTGGTGGCGACGGCGTTTGCGATCACGGTGCAGGTCGGCGACTGCCGGGCGTCCTCGACGAGGCTGTTGAGCTGTCGTGTCGCCGTTGCGACTGCCGACTGCTGGGTAGACAGCTGGATCCCCCGCCAGAGTGCGGGCAGGATCGCCACTGCGATGAGTCCCAGAAGGAACATCGCGATGATTACCTCGACAAGGCTAAATCCCGCAGCATCGGTGCCACGACCCCTCATCCGCCCACCTCCCCAAGTGGCAGAATCCCCAACTGCAATGATGCCACTAGGGCCGAGGAATCGAGACCTCGGCCCTAGCGGACGGTCGGGGACGATCGACTACGGCGTCCAGCTGTGCGCGGCGCCGCTGCAGCCGGGGCCAGCCTGAGCGTAGGTCGTGAGTTCCCCAACCTTCGCTGCCTTCACACAGACAGTGTCGACTTTCGACGTGTCGGTGTTGTTCGTTGTGAGGACAATCTTGCTGTTCGTGCCCTTCGCGATGGCGTTGGCAACCGAGGACGTGGAATCGCCGTCTGCAATCGCGGCAGCAACGGCAGTAGCGCCGTTGGCAGCAGCTGCCTCCAGCGAGCTCCGTTCCGCCTGCTGCTGAATCGATCCGAACACCGGGATGGCGATCGCGACAAGGATGCCGAGGATCACGACGACGATGATGAGTTCGATAAGCGAGAAGCCGCCCTCACGGCCCTCTTCCTCGCGCCGGGCTTTCTCAGCCTCGAGGTAGTTCTTGATGGTTGCACGCATGGCGTGTCTCTCCCCAGTGTGAGTTGAAAGGTCAGCTCTAACCGACCGGCATCCCAAGCGCCGGTCCGCAAACACCCCAGTTAAAAACCCCAGTCTCCGTTAGAGCTGGGTTCGAGACACACGCCCAAGCGTGAATCCCCTCCCACGTTCGAGCATCCGCGCAGCAGCTAGGCCGTGTCAATTCGTCGGTATGCAGTGTTCGCTCAAGAATCGCTCAAGGCTCGGTACCTGCTCATGACTTCGCAAGGGCGAACCAACTCACCTGGTGACCTTGAAGAACGACTGCTGCGATCGGATAAGGTGACGCGGTGATCGCAGGGGCTCTGGGGATGGCGGTCGCGCTCGTCGCGACGATCGTCGTGTGGTCGTTTGTGCTGGGGACGTGGGTGCGGCACCGGCTGGCTGTGGCCGGCGCGGTTGCCGGCGCGCTGCTGTCGTTGAGCATTCCCCGCCCGCTGGCGGCAGCGACCGGCGCATCGTTGCTCGTCGCATACAGCGTCGTTCTCGGCGTCCTTGTGGTCTTCGGCTCCACGCTCATCGTGGTGCGCAGGCGCCAGGTTCGGTGGTCACCAGACGCGGCGCGCACCTGGGGTTCGGCATCCCTGGGCGGCGTGATCTGGATCGCCGTCGTGGCGTTGTCGCACGTGATTCCCGGGGCCGCCCGCCGGGGATGGGTGCTGAACGGCGACGGCCTGCTGCAAATGGAAGCGATCGGGCGAAGCCTGCAGAACCCCGAGTTCGCCTTCGCGCGCGTTCCGTACGCGTTCCTCGGCCTCACCGCGTCGCCGTTCGGAAAGATCGAGATCACAGGGGCCGCGATCGGTGCGGAGATCTACGCACTGGTCATCGCGTGGGCCCTTCAGCTCGCGCTGTGGAGCGTGATCGCAGGTGGGGTCGTGTCAAGCATCGTCCCCGCCAGCTCGCACGGTCTGACCGTGACCGTGGCGGCGCTCGGATCGCTGCTCCCGCTCACAGCACTGATGGGTGGCATCGCGATGGAGTGGGGCTACGTGAACGCGAACGTCGCGATCCCGGCCGCGCTGCTGACATGGCTGGCGTTGACAGAATCTCGTCGAAAGCCGTTCGCCGCACTCTCGGTGCTGCTCGTGATCATGAGCGTGCTTTGGCTGAGCTGGGAGCCGCTTGCCGCGATCCCCGGGGTGGCGGCCGTCGTGATCGGGTGGCGGGTGCGCCGCGACGTTCGGGGCCTTCGTGGATTTCGGCTCACCGTCGTGGCGCTCGCCTGCGCGCAGTTCCTGGTGATCTTCGGGTCGAACTACCTCAACCGTTCTGCCAGCGCCGGAGAGGCTCTGACCATCGAAGGCCACGGGCTTCCGTCGATGTGGCTCGGCCTCGCCATCGCCTCCGCCGTCGCGCTCGCCGCCGCCACAGCGGGGCGATCGCTTCTCCCGACGTGGGTGCTCCCGGCGACGGT
>NZ_JBQCIP010000064.1:0-6940 GCF_051953575.1 Microbacterium sp. | reverse complement strand
AGCTCGTCCTCGATCATCGCGGCCTCCCACTCCTCGGGGCCGACCAGCGGCAGCCGCACGCGGGGGCTGCCGATCCGGCCCAGCCCGTGCAGGACGTACTTCGTCGACACGGTGCCGGGCACGTGGGTCATGAGGGCGCGCACCAGCGGCTCGAGGCGCTGGTGCTCGGCGGTCGCCGCGGCGAGGTCGCCGCGGTTAAAGGCATCCACGATCACGCGGTACGGCTGGGCCGCGACGTTCGCCGTCACGCCGATGAGCCCGGTCGCGCCGATCGCCTGATGAGGCAGCACGTTGGAGTCGTCGCCCGAGAAGTACATGAGGTCGGTATGGTTGAGCACGCGGCTCACCTCGCTGAAGTCGCCCTTGGCGTCCTTGATGGCGAGGATGTTCGGATGCTTGGCCAGCCGCAGGATCGTCTCGTACTTGATCGGCACGCCGGTGCGGCCGGGGATGTCGTACAGGATCACCGGCAGGTCGGTCGCGTCGGCGACGAGGCGGAAGTGCGTGAGGATGCCCGCCTGCGTGGGCTTGTTGTAGTACGGCGTGACGATCATGATGCCGTCGGCGCCGGCCTTCTCGCTGGCCTTGTAGAGCTCGATGGCGTGCGCGGTCTCGTTGGAGCCGCCGCCCGTGATGATCTTCGCCCGTCCGGCCGAGACATCCTTGCCCACCTCGACCAGGCGGAGCTTCTCCGCGTCGGTGAGGGTCGACGTCTCACCCGTGGTGCCGGTGACGACGATGCCGTCGGCGCCCGAGGTGATGACGTCGTCGATGTGCTTCTCGACAGCGGGCCAGTCGACCTCGCCGTCGGCCGTCATGGGGGTGACGAGCGCGACGAGCACCTGTCCGAAGGGGTTGCCCGTATGCGTCATGAGTTCAGGTTATCGGGATGCCGCACCCGCCGCGTACGGGCGGCCTCCGATGACGGGCCGTTCAGCGCCCGCGTTCGCCGATGCGGGCCGCCAGCGACGGGGGCGCGAACCGCGCGAGCGTGACGAGCGCCTTGTACCGCAGGGACGGGATCGACACGGCCGCGCCGCGGGCGGCGTCGCGCAGCGACTCGGCGACGACGTCGCTCGCCTGCAGCCACATGGCCTCGGGCACGCCCTCCTGACCGGGGCCGAGGCCCATCCGCTCGTGGAAGTTCGTGTGGGTGTACCCCGGACACACCGCCGTCACGGTGACGCCGCGCGACCGGTAGCGGCCGTTCGCCCAGCGGCTGAAGCTGACGAGCCATCCCTTGCACGCGCCGTACGTGGAGCGCGGGATGAACGCGGCCACCGAGGCCACGTTGATGACCCGGCCGTGGCCGCGCTCGAGCATCGCCCGCAGCGCCGCGTGCGTGAGGCGCATCGGCACCTCGATGTGCAACTGCAGGTGGCGCACCTCGTCTTCGATGTCGTTGGTCTCGAAGGCGAGCGGGAGCCCGAAGCCGGCGTTGTTCACGAGGATCTCGACGGGCCGGTCCCGATCGGCGACGCGGGCCACGACCTTGTCGCGCTGACGGGGCTTGAGCAGGTCGGCCGCGAGCACCTCGACGTCCACGCCGTAGAGCCTCCGCAGGCGGGTGGCGAGCTCGTCGAGCGCCTCGCGGTCGCGTGCGACGAGCACGAGGTCGGCGCCCTTGGCCGCCAGCTGCCGCGCGTACTCGGCGCCGAGCCCGGAGCTCGCGCCGGTGATGAGTGCCGTCTTGCCCATGCGCGCCAGCCTATTGCCGCGCTAGGGGGTGCGCACGAGAGAGAGGAAGCGATAGCGGATGCCGGAGCTCGAGGTCGCCCACTCCCCCTGACCGCCCGCCGCCGGCGTCCACGCCGAGCGATCCGGCGCACGTGTGTCGCCCTCGACGTCGAGGTCGAGCTCGGTGACCTCGAGGCGGTCGGCGTAGGCCATCGCCTCGCGGTACAGCTGGCCGCCGCCGATGACCCAGATCCACTCGGCGTCGCTCGTCCCCGCCAGGCTCAGCGCGGCCTCGAGCGACGCTGCGCGCTCGGCGCCGGCATCCTGCCAGTCCTGCTGACGGGTGACCACGATGTTGCGCCGCCCGGGCAGCGGGCGGAAGCGCGCCGGGAACGACTCCCACGTGCGGCGGCCCATCACGACCGGCGCCCCGAGCGTGATCGCCTTGAAGTGCGCCAGATCCTCGGGCACGTGCCAGGGCATGCCGCCCTGAGCGCCGATCACGCCGTCGTGCGCCTCGGCCCAGATCAGGCCGACACGGCTGAGGCCTGTGCGCGCCGTCATACCGCGACCGCGGCGCGGATCGCGGGGTGGTGCTGGTAGTCCTCGACGACGAAGTCGTCGTACCGGTAGTCGAAGATCGAGTCGGGCTTGCGTGCGAACCGCAGCGTCGGGTACGGGTAGGGATCGCGCGTCAGCTGCTCGCGCACCTGCTCGACGTGGTTGTCGTAGATGTGGCAGTCGCCGCCGGTCCAGACGAAGTCGCCCGGCTCCAGCCCCGTCTGCTGCGCGACCATCAGGGTCAGCAGCGCGTACGACGCGATGTTGAAGGGGACGCCGAGGAAGAGGTCGGCGCTGCGCTGATAGAGCTGGCACGACAGCCGGCCGTCGGCGACGTAGAACTGGAACAGCGCATGACACGGCGCCAGCGCCATGTCGGGGATGTCGGCCGGGTTCCACGCCGACACGATGAGCCGCCGAGAGTCCGGATTCGTGCGGATCTGCTCGATCACCTGCGAGATCTGGTCGATGCTGCCGCCCGACGGCGTCGGCCACGACCGCCACTGCACCCCGTAGACGGGCCCGAGCTCGCCGGCGGCATCCGCCCACTCGTCCCAGATCGTGACGCCGTTCTCCTGCAGCCAGGCGACGTTGGACTCGCCGCGCAGGAACCACAGCAGCTCGTAGGCGATCGACTTGAAATGGACCCGCTTGGTCGTGATGAGCGGAAAGCCCTGCGACAGGTCGAACCGGATCTGCCGCCCGAACGCGCTCGTCGTGCCCGTTCCGGTGCGGTCGTCCTTGTGCGTGCCGTGTTCGAGCACGTCGCGCAGCAGGTCCTCGTAGGGGGTGGGGATCGGCGTCGTCACGGCTGCCACGATACCCGCGCCGCCGCGGCGCGGGCATCGTCCCTCGCCGCGGCGGAGTGTTACGGCCGTCGCGTCATATTCACGCATCCGGACCCGGGGCAGCCGAAAGGGGTTAGCCTGATCTGCTGTGACCCTCGTCGGTGCCGTGATCGTGCTGGTGCTGCTGCTCGCCGGCAGCGCGGTCCTCGGCGTCCTCCTCAACCGTCGCGCCACGCGCCCGCGCCACGATGTCGCGCACGAGGTCATCGAGCCGCACCGTCTGGGCGCCGACGGGCTGGGCGAGGTCGCGACACTGCTTCAGTTCAGCACCGAGATGTGCGCCCGCTGCCCCGGCGTCCACCGCGTGCTCTCGGCGGTCGCCGACGACCATGAAGGCGTGCGGCACCTCGACGTCGACCTCACTCATCGGCCCGACATCGCCCGGCACTTCCATGTGCTGCAGACTCCGACGACGCTCGTGCTCGATCGTCACGGCGTCGTGCAGACCCGCTTCGGGGGTACCCCCGGCCGTGACGTGCTCGAACTCGAGCTCAACCGTCTGATCGCGGAGGATGCGAATGTCTGATCGAGCGGTCCCCACGCCCTCGCGGTCCCGCCCGCCCCGCGGGACGGTCGACCCCCGCGCGCCGCGCTTCGCCGCAGCCATCACGTCGGTCCTCCTGCTGATCACCGTGTTCTTCGGGCTCACCGGCCTGTCGACCGCCCAGGCCTCCGACGGCGCCTGGCTGATCACCCAGGCGAGCGTCACAGAGCGCATCCTCGACCCGGGCTTCCTCCTGCTGCTGCTCGCCGCAGTCCTGTTCCTGTGGAGCGTCGCCTGGCCCCGCACCGCACCGTGGGGCGCGCTGTACCGCAAGGCCGTCGCACCGCGCCTGGCACCGCCGACGGAGTGGGAGGACGCCCGTCCCCCGCGCTTCGCGCAGGGCGTCGGCCTGTTCGTCTCGGCCATCGGCCTCGTGCTGCAGCTGTTCGGGGTGCCCTGGGCACTGCCCATCGCGGCGGCCATGGCCTTCGTCGCAGCGTTCCTCAACGCCGTGTTCGGTCTGTGCCTCGGCTGCCAGCTGTACCTGCTGCTGCAGCGTGCCGGCATCCTCGGACGGGCGCGGCCCGCCTCGGTCTGACGCCCAGCCGCCCGGGCGCCGCGCCCGGGTCGACCGTCACCATCGCGCCGCGGCATCCCTCGCGATTAGGCTGACGCGTGACGTCCGGAACACGGACGCGCCACGAGCGAGGAGGCCCCCATGACCGTCACCAGCGAAGCCAAGAGCACCTGGAAGGGCAGCCTGTTCGAAGGCGCGGGCGAGGTCTCTCTCGCCTCATCGGGCGCCGGCACGTTCGCCGTCAACTGGAAGGCCCGCAGCGAAGGCTCCACGAGCGTCACCACGCCAGAAGAGCTCATCGCCGCGGCGCACGCGTCCTGCTTCAACATGGCGCTGTCCAACGCCCTCGCCGAGAACGGCACACCGCCCGAGCAGGTCGACACGACGGCGTCCGTGACGTTCAAGCCCGGCACCGGCATCACCGGCAGCCACCTCAACGTCAATGCCGTCGTGCCCGGCCTGTCGCCCGAGGACTTCGAGCGCATCGCGCAGGGCGCCAAGGCCGGCTGCCCCGTCTCGCAGGCGCTCGCGGGCGTCGAGATCACCCTCGAGGCGACGCTTGCCTGATTCCTCTCGTCGCGCCGGCGCCGGCCGCGTGGTCGTCGCCGGCGCATCGGGGCTCATCGGCCGGGCCCTCGCCGAGAGCCTCCGCGCCGACGGGCTCGAGGTGACGACGCTCGTGCGCCGCCCGGCCGAGGCCGCCCACGAGGTGGAGTGGCTCACGACGCAGGCGCCGCTCGATCCGTCCGTGCTCGACGGCGCGGATGCGGTGGTCGGGCTCAACGGCGCGAGCATCGGACGCTTCCCGTGGACCCCGGCGTACAAGAGCACGCTGCTGTGGTCGCGCATCACGCCGACGCGCGCCCTGGCGCGCGCGGTGCGAGAGCTCGGGACGGATGCTCCGCACTTCGTGTCGGCGTCGGCCGTCGGCTACTACGGCTCGGTGCCGGGTGCACGGCTGGACGAGACCGCTCCGCGCGGCGAGTCGTTCCTCGCCGACCTGTGCGGCGAGTGGGAGTCGGCGGCGCTCGGCGCCGGACCGGACGCGCGGGTCTCGATCGTGCGCACCGCCCCCGTGGTCCACGCCGAGGGGGTGCTCAAGCCGCTGCTCGTCCTCACCCGGCTGGGCGTTTCGGGACCGATCGGGCGCGGCACGCAGGTGTGGCCATGGATCTCGCTCGACGACGAGGTCCGAGCGATCCGCCACGTCATCGACAAGGGGCTCACCGGCCCGGTGAATCTGAGCGGTCCAACGCGCGCCACCGCCAACGACCTGGGCTTCGCGCTGGCCGTGCGCATGAACCGGCCGTACCTGCTGCACGCTCCGGTGTGGGGCATGAAGCTCGTGCTCGGCGCCGACGCGACCGAGGCGCTGCTCACGACCGACGCGCATGTGGTGCCCGACGCGCTGACCGCGTCAGGGTTCGCCTTCACGCACCCGACCGTCGAGGACGCCGTCGCCGCGGCGGTGCCGCCGGCTTCCTGACCCGACGTCAGCGGGGGCGATCCGCCTTCTCGAGCCGGATCGCCGTGCGCACGGCCTCGCGCGCACGGCGCCGATCGCCGGCTGCGTCGTACGCGACGCCGAGCCGATACCAGACCCGCCAGTCGTCGGGGTGCGCCTCGGCGGCCGCCCGGTACGCCGGGAAGACGGCATCCGCGTCCTCGCGCATCACGCGACCGCTCGGGCGCACCGACACGATCTCGTCGGGCAGCGCGCCCTCGGATTCCAGACGCCGGCCGAGCTGCTCGGCGCGGACGCCGAACCACAGTTCCCGGCCGAGCGCCCACGTCGCGATGAGCGGCAGCACGACGAGCGCCACCCCCATCGCGATGCCCACGGGGTCGCCGCTGATCAGCAGCAGCCACGCGCGCTGCCCCACCAGCACGATGTACAGCGCGAGCAGCGCCGCCACGACGGCGACGCCGATGCGTGCGCTCATCGTCCGTTCGCGAAGGTCTCGGTGGCCCGCGCGACCTGGCCGGGCACGCCGCCCTCGTCGACGGGCGCGTCGTCGTCCGGTGTCGCCGGGCGTCCGAGGCCGATGTCGATCAGGCTGTCGAGGCCGACCGTGACACCCTTCGCGTCGCGGGCCGCGGCGAGGGCGAGGCGGATGCCGGAGGCATAGGCCTGCGCCGGCTCCACGGTGTCGTGCACGATCGTGAGCGACTCCCCCGCACCCGAGAGGATCGTCTCCTGCCGGGCGACGACACCGGGACGGCGGAGCGAGTGGATCGGGACGCTGGCGACCTGCTGGCCGCGGGCGCGCTGGTCGACGTGCGGCGATTCGACGGGGCCGACGGCCTCGCGCGCGGCGGCGATGAGCTCGGCCGTCCGCACGGCGGTGCCGCTCGGCGAGTCGATCTTGGTCTCGCGGTGCGACTCGACGATCTCGATGGACGGGAAGAACGGTGCGGCGGCAGCGGCCAGGGCGGAGCCGAGCACCGAGCCGAGCGAGAAGTTCGGGATGAAGACCGCGCCGGTGCCGGCTGCCTCGACGAGGGGCCGGACGAGGGCGATGCGCTCGGCGGACCATCCCGACGTGCCGATCAGCACGTTGACGCCCCGCTCGATGGCCGCCCGCACGACGTCGATCGACACGGCGGGCGTCGACGCGTCGACGACGAGATCGGCGCCGTCGAGCTCCGACAGCTCGGAGCGCGAGGTGAGCACGGCCGTGATCTCGAAGCCGGGCTCGGACTCGACGACCTCGCGGATGATGCCGCCCAGCTTTCCGGTTCCGCCGACGATGGCCACGCGTGTCGTCATGCCCTCCATCCTAGGCGGCGCCT
>NZ_JBQCIP010000063.1:0-5989 GCF_051953575.1 Microbacterium sp. | reverse complement strand
CGGATCTCGACGTCGGGATGCGCGGCGAGGATCCGCAGGATCTCGCCGCCCGCATAGCCGGATGCGCCGCTGACGGCGACCGAATATGTCATGGATTCCACCTTAGAGTCTGGGTGCAGGGGCCGGAGACGGCGACGCCCGGACGCAGACGTCCATGACGGACGGCGTGCGGGGTCGCCTAGAGTCGGCGCAGGCCCAGACGGCGTCGGCGCGCGGGAACGGCGCTCGGAGCGAGCGTCTGCGGTCCCTGGAACGCCGAAGGCATGCGCCGACGATAACGGCCGGTGTGCGGCATCCGCAAATCGAGACCGGTCAGGCACCCAGATCGCCGAGCAGCGACAGCTCGTCGGCGCGGGTCAGCCCGGCGCGGCGCACCCGGTCGAGCCCTCGTGATCGTTCATCGGCGAGCGTGCGCTCCAGGGTCTCGCGCAACGGCCGCAGCACTCCCCCCGCCGTCCGGAACACGTCGTTGCGGTGCGTCATGAATCCCGGCATGTCGGCCGGCAACCACAGCGGCAGCGAGCGCGGCCCCGACCAGTACGCCACGTCGTGATCGATGAGGAACCCGTCGGATGCCGCCACCGCCGAGCCGGTGTGCCCGGCCGCTTCACGTGCCGCCTCCAGCGTCGCGGCGAGCGTGGCGATGTCGCCGACGGCATTGGCCGTACCGTGCCACTGCTCCGCGCCGACGCGGACGACGAAGGCGGCGACGTCGTCGACGTCGATCACCTGCGCATGGTGCCCGTCGGTCTCGGGCACGAGCACGGGCCCCCTGCCCGCGAGCGCGAACCGCGACACCCAGTAGCCGAAGCGGTCGGTCGGGTCGCCCGGTCCGACGATGAGTCCGGGACGCACGACGGCGGCGCGATCGCCGAGCGCGTCGCGCACCGCCATCTCGGCCGTCACCTTGTCGCGGCCGTAGTCGGAATCCTCCCCCGCCGCCGCCGGGGTCAGCAGCTCGGCCGACTCGTCCTGGCCCGGGGCATCGGCGCGCGCGTACGCCGACACGCTGGAGACATAGGTCCAGTGCGCGGCCCTCGGTGCGAGAGCCGCGACCGCCGCGGCGACGTGACGAGGATTCGACGACACGTCCACGACCTCGTCCCACTCGCGGCCCGCCACCTCGGCATACGGGTCGGCGGCGTCGCGGTCGGCGACGACGAGCGCCGTGCCTTCGGGGGCCGGTCGGGCACCCCGCGCGAGGCACGTGACGGCGGCACCGGCATCCTGCCACTGCCGGGCGATGCGCCCGCTCAGCCAGCCCGTCCCGCCCAGGATCAGCACATCGGTCATGACACCAGCAAACCAGTTCGGCGGCGCAGAGCGCAGGCACTCCGCCGTCGGCGGAACAGCGCACCCGTCAGCCGGGCCGTTGGACGGTGTAGATCGCCGCCGAGACGTCCTCGCCCGGCACGAGGTGCGTGAGGGTCAGCTCGCGAGGCGAGGGGAGCTCGCCGAAGAGCCGGGTGCCGCGACCGAGCAGCACCGGCACGACCATGAGGACGAGCTCGTCGACGAGATCCGCCTGCAGGAACTGCCGGGCGATGTCCGGACTGCCCATGATCACGACGTCGCTGCCGCCCGCTGCCGCGTGGGCCAGCGCGTCCGCGTCACGCACCCCCGTCGTGACGAACGTGTAGACGGTGCCGTTGCGGGCGATCGGCGGACGAGGATCGTGCGCCAGCACGAAGACCGGGCTGTCGAACACGTGGTCGTCGCCCCACGGCTCCTGGCCCGCGAGCCAGGTGCGGTGACCGAAGACGATCGCGCCGGCCGACCGGAAGCGTTCGTATTGGGCCGCGGCGGTGTCGGGTGGCGCCGATCCGATGCCGCCGAGCCAGTGGTGCAACCGTGAGAGGTCGTCACCGGGGCCGACGGCGAACCCGTCGACGGAGATGGTGCAGAAGATGAAGGTCGTCGCCATGTCTCGCACCGTACGCGCGGATCGGTCCAGTGGTATGGTCCGCTTGCATGGCGCAGCACTGGACCGCTTCTGATCTGCAGCTCGCTCTCGGCGCCGATCGCGGGCCGGATCTCGGCGCCCGGCTGCAGGCAGCGTTCCGCGACGCCGTGCGCCGCGGAACGCTCGGGCCCGGTGATGCGCTTCCGTCGTCCCGCGCGCTGGCCGCGCACCTCGGCACCGCGCGGGGAACGATCGTGGGCGTGTACGAGCAGCTCGTCGCCGAGGGCTACTTCATCGCCCACGGTGGGAGCCGCACAAGGATCTCTCCGCACGTGGAGCCCGTGCGTCCGCCCCGGACCACGCCCGCGGCGACGACGTGGCGGTTCGACCTGCGCCCGGGAGTGCCGGACCTCCGCCGGTTCCCTGCGGCCGACTGGGCCTGGGCGTACGCGCAGGGTGCTCGCGGCCTCGGGTCCCCCGCCCTCGACTACGGCGACGGCAGAGGGCACTCGCTCGCCCGTGAGGTCGTCGCGGCGCACATGCGCCGGGTGCGGGCCGCCGAGGTCGACGCGGACGGCGTGATCCTCGCCTCCGGCTTCGCGCAGTGCGCGGCACTGGTCTTCGACGCCCTCGCGGCGCGGGGCGTCCGCCGCATCGCGGTCGAGGATCCCGGTGACCGCTCCGTCGACCGCGCGGTGGCGCGCAGCGGCGGCACCGTCCTCCCCGTCCCGGTCGACGACGACGGGCTGCGTGTCGACCTGCTCGCGGCGACAGACGCCCAGGCGGTCGTGGTGACGCCCGCGCACCAGACCCCCACGGGCGCGGTGCTCTCGCCGGCGCGACGGGGCGAGCTCCTCGCCTGGGCGGCGCACACCGGCGGCTGGATCGTCGAGGACGACTACGACTCGGAGTTCCGCTACGACCGCCAGCCGGTCGGCTGCCTGCAAGGGCTGGCGCCGGATCGCGTGGTGCTCGTGGGCTCCGCCAGCAAGACCCACGCCCCGGCCGTGCGCATGGGATGGATGGCGGTCCCATCAGCCCTCGCCGACGGCATCGCCCAGGGCCGTCTCGATGCCGACCGCGGCGGGTCGGCCCTGGACCAGCTGGCGTTCGCCAGGCTGATCGAGTCCGGCCGCCACGACCGCCACGTGCGCACCATGCGCGGCATCTACGCCGGCCGACGGCAGACCCTGGTCGACGCCCTCCATGCGTGCCGCGCGCCGATGCGCCTCACGGGGATCTCGGCCGGGTTCCACGGCGTGCTCGCCCTCCCCGACGAGGTGGACGTCGACGGGCTCGTGGGGGATGCCGCGTCGCACTCGATCCGCCTCAGAGGCCTGGGCGCCTACGCCGCGGGCCCGACGGGTCGCGGGTCCGCGCTGGCGCTCGGGTTCGGCAACGTCGACGACGAAGCCCTGGTCGAGGCGCTGCGCACCCTCGACCGGCTCGTCGTCTCCCGGCTCGGCGCCCGGCCGACTCCGTGAACGAGCGCGGCGCGCGGGACGAGTCGTCCCGCGCGCCGCGTCACATCGACGGCGCTACTCGCGGATCGTCGCGCCGAAGCGCTCGGCCGCGACCGCGACGCCGGCGAGCTTCGCCTCGCTCGCCTCGGCCGCGGTGAGCGTGCGGTCGTCGGCGCGGAAGCGGAGTGCGAACGTCAGGCTCTTCGTCCCCTCGGGCACGCCCTGGCCGCGGTAGTCGTCGACGAGGCGCACGGACTCCAGCAGGTCGCCCGCGCCCTCCACGAGCGCCGCGCGCACGTCGGCGGCCGCGACGTCCGCGGCGAGCACGAGCGAGACGTCCTGCGTCGCGGCCGGGAAGCCCGACAGCGATGCCGCGACGACCTTCTCCCCCGCGAGCGAGAGCACGAGGTCGAGATCCAGCTCGGCCACGATCACGCGACCGGGGAGATCGGATGCCTCGGCCACCGCCGGAAGCAGCTCGCCGACATAGCCGACCTCGGTGCCCGCGACGGTCAGGACGCCCGTGCGACCGGGGTGCAGCGCGGCGCGCTCGCCCTGGGTCACATCGATCTGGACGCCCGCGGCCGAGGCGATCGTGCGGACCGCATCCAGCGCGTCGCCGAGCTCCGCGGTCACCGGCGCGACCCCCGGCTGCTTCGCGACCAGGTGGCCGGTCAGCAGCACCGCGACGTGCCGGTGCTGGGGCGGGATGGAGGCATCCAGCTCCGCCAGGGTGGCGGCATCCGGACGCACCGCCAGAGGCGGGACGAACGACGTGCCGTACTGCACGCCCGGCTTCGGCAGGAACACCAGGCCGGTCTCGAACAGCGACAGGTCGGTGAGGCCGCGCGACACGTTGCGGTGCGCGACCTGCAGGAGGCCGGGGATCAGCGTGCGACGCAGGAACGGCGCCTGCCCGTCGAGCGCGTTCGCGAGCTTGACGCTCGGCAGATGAGCGCCCGAAGCGGAGCCGTGCAGGTCGTTCTGCTCCTCGGTCGTGAAGCCGAACGACGGCGTCTCGACGTAGCCGGCGGCGGCGAGCGCATTGGCGACCCGACGACGCCCGAGCTGCAGCGCTGTGAGCCCGCGGCCCGACGGCGGCAGCGGAAGATGCGACGGGATGCGGTCGTAACCCTCGATGCGGGCGACCTCTTCGGCCAGCGTCCACTTGTCGGTGAGGTCGGGACGCCAGGAAGGCGGGATGACCTGCCAGCCCTCCTCGTCCTCGGCGCCCACCACGTCGCAGCCGATGAGGCGCAGGGCGCCCTCGATCTCGCCCGGCGTGTAGTCGACGCCGATGAGCCGCTGCACGAAGGTGGGCGGCAGGGCGATCCCGGGAATGAACACCTCGGCGAACAGCGCACCGCCGAGCTCCTCGTCACTCGTGCCGCCCGCGTACTCGACCATGAGGTCGGCCACACGGCGAGCGGCCACGAAGGGAACGAGCGGGTCGACGCCGCGCTCGAAGCGACGCGACGCCTCGCTGGGCAGCTTGTGGCGGCGGGCGGTGCGCGCGATCGACACGGTGTCGAACGTGGCCGCCTCGATGAGGACGTTGCGGGTGGTGTCGCTCATCTCGGTCGTGCCGCCGCCCATGACGCCGGCGAGGCCGATCGGACCGGACTCATCGGTGATGAGCAGGTCCTCGGGGTCGAGGGTGCGGACCTTGCCGTCGAGCGTCTCGAGCTTCTCGCCCGCCGCAGCCCGGCGCACCGTGATGCCGCCCTGCAGCTTGTCGAGGTCGTAGCCGTGGATCGGCTGACCCAGCTCGAGCATCACGTAGTTCGTGATGTCGATGAGGATGCCGAGGCTGCGGATGCCCGCGAGCGACAGGCGCGCGATCATCCAGGCGGGCGTCGGCTTGGTCGGGTCCACGTCGCGCACCACGCGTGCCACGAACTCCGACGCACCGACCCGGCCGCGGATGGGCGCCTGGTCGTCGACCGAGATCGGGAAGCCGGAACCCGGTGCGAGCTCCTCCCACGGGCGCTCGGCGGGATCGCGGAACGCGGCCCCCGTCGAGTGCGAGTACTCGCGGGCGACACCGCGGATCGACAGCGCGTAGCCGCGGTCGGGCGTCACGTTGATGTCGACCGCGACGTCGTCGAGACCGAGGAGCGCGATCGCGTCCGTGCCGACGGGCGCGTCGATGCCGAGCTCGACGAGGCGCAGGATGCCCGAGTGCTCGTCGCCGAGGCCGAGCTCCCTCGCCGAGGCGATCATGCCGTCCGAGACATGCCCGTACGTCTTGCGCGCCGCGATGGGGAACGGGCCGGGCAGCACGGCGCCGGGAAGCGTCACGACGACCTTGTCGCCGGCGAAGAAGTTGCGCGCACCGCACACGATTCCTCTGACTGCGGGGCCGCTTGCGGCACCATCGATTCCTGAGCCTGTCGAAGGACCGCCGTCGGCGGCGAGCTCGTCGCCGGGGGCGACACGCACCTGGCACCAGCGGATCGTCTTGCCGTTGGACTGCGGCTCCTCGACGAACTCGACGACCTCGCCGACGACGATCGGGCCCTGGAGGTCGAAGCGGTGGACGTCCTCCTCCTCGAATCCGACGCGCACGAGCGCGGCGAGGACGTCCTCCGCCGAGGCATCCACCGGGACGTCGACGTACTCA
>NZ_JBQCIP010000062.1:0-3436 GCF_051953575.1 Microbacterium sp. | reverse complement strand
GGGTTGTAGTCGTGCGTCAGCAGGAACTCGTCGCGCAGGATCCCGATCTTCGTCTCGACCTCTTGCAGGCCGAAGCGGTACTCCATCATGAAGCGCTGCAGCTCGTCCCGCAGCTCCCGCAGCTCGGCGGCCGAGACCGTGATCTCGCCCTCGTCGGGAGTCGTCGCGGGCACCAGCGGAGCAGGAGTCGCCATGCCCTCCACGGTAGGCAGGATGCCTACGAGAGTCCTGTGAAGGCCGTCAGTCCTCGTCGAGCGCACGCCGCGCCCGATCGGACTCCTCCTGGGCTGCACGGGCCCGAGAGGCGGCGTCGCGCCGCTCGGCTTCGATCGTGTCGAGCTTCTGCTCGGCGGCGGCGGCATCGGCCTCGAGCGCGGCGAGGTCGCGTCGCAGGTCGTCGATGCGCTCGCGCACATGGTCGACGCGCTCCTGCGCCTTCGCGCGCCGCGCCTCGACCCGGGCGAGCTCGCGCTCGGCCTCGTTCGCAAGACGCTCGGCCTCGCGCGCCGCCTTCTCGGCAGCCTTGCGGGCGCGGCGCTCGGCAAGATCATCGCGGTGCGCCGGCTCGACCACGCCGGGAAGGCTCCCGCCGACGGCATCCGCGAGCGCGGCAGGATCGATGTCGCCCGCCTCCAGCGTCGTGACGAGGCGCGCCGTGAGCACCGCGGCGGCGGCTGCGGCATCCATCACGGCCGCGTTGACGGTCTTCTCGACCTCGTCGCGCGCCGCCGCACTGAGTGTCACGCCGGCGTCGGAGGCGAGACCGACCGCCTGCTTCGCGAGCGCCGCGACCAGCTGCCGCCGCTGCGCCCCCAGCCGCGACAGCTCGGCGGCATCGAGGTCGTCCTGCGCCTCGCGCAGCGCCGCCGACAGCTCGATCGCGTCGGCCAGCTGCCCCTGGCGCGCCAGGAGGTTGACCGCCCACGCCGCGACCGAGGGCTTGCGCAGCGCCTTGACCCGCTTCGCGAGTGCCGGATCGGATGCCGCCGCCCGCGCATTGCGCGCCGCGGTGAACTCGGCCGGGGTCAGGGCGTACAGCTCTGCCGCGATCTCGTCGAGCCCGGCATCGCCCTCGGCTGCGGCATTCACTCGTCCATTGTGCCGCGCACGACGTCGAGAACTCAGGAAGACCGCGTCCGGGCGAGGCTCAGGCCTGCGGGATCACGCGGGCAGACGATCGCCGGCGCGTCGTCGATCCTGAATCCTGCGCACGCGCCGGGCGCCGCGACCACGCCGACACCGCGTACAGCACGAGCATCACGGCCATCGACACCAGGTAGAAGCCGTGCAGCACCCAGATCGGGCCGAACGGCAGGCTCACGACGTAGACCGTGTAGAAGAGGTTGCCGACGTTGCCCATGACGAGCGCGCTCGCGCTGTACGACCGCAGGTCGCGCGAGCGGACCGCCTTGACGAGCATCGGCAGGTTGGCCGCGGCGAACAGCACGGTCGAGACCGTCCCGGCGAGCATCGCAGCATCCATACACAGAAGATGCGCCGGCGGGGCACCCCGATACATCGGCGGCCACATCCGTTCCGGGCATCCGCCCGGCGCCGCGGTCAGGCCGCGAGGACGGCCGCCGCCTGGCGCGCCGCGCCGAGCGCGACGTACTCCCCCGGCTCGGGCACCTCGACCTCGAGACCGAGGACGAGCGGGGCGATCCGTCGCACCGCCTCGGACTGCGCACCGCCGCCGATGAGCAGCGCCCGCTCGAGCGGGACGCCCAGTGCGCGCAGCGCCTCGAGACCGGCCGCGAGCCCCGACAGCATGCCCTCGACGGCCGCGCGTGCGAGGTTCTCACGGGTCGTCGAGGCCAGGGTCATGCCGGTCAGCGACGCGGTCGCGTCGGGAAGGTTCGGCGTCCGCTCGCCCTCGAAGTACGGCACGAGCGCGAGCCCCCCGGCCCCCGGTTCGGCGGCGAGGGCGAGGCGCGACAGCTCGGCGTGGTCGACGCCCAGCACCCGGCCGATGGCGTCGAGCACCCGCGCGGCGTTGAGGGTCGCGACCAGGGGCAGGAACCGGCCGGTGCAGTCGGCGAACCCGGCGACCGTGCCCGTCGGGTCGATCGTGCGCTCCTCGCTCACCGCGAAGACGGTGCCCGACGTGCCGATCGAGACGACCACGTCACCCGGCCCCGCGCCGAGTCCGAGGGCCGCACCGGCGTTGTCGCCGGCGCCGCCGCCGACGCGGCGGCCGTCGGCGTCCGCGACCCATTCGTCCGGTCCGAGCACGCGCGGCAGCACGGCGTCGTGGCCGAGCGCCGCGACGAGCAGGCCGCGGTCGTACGAGCCGTCGGCGGGGTTCCAGTAGCCGGTGCCGGAGGCATCCGACCGGTCCGTGACGAGCTCGTCGAGCACGGGTCCGCGCGACGACTCCCCCGCAGGGCCGAAGCCGCGCAGGCGCCAGGTCAGCCAGTCGTGCGGCAGGGCGACCGCCGCGACCCGGGCCGCGTTGTCGGGCTCGGCATCGCGCAGCCAGCGCAGCTTCGTGATGGTGAAGGATGCCACCGGCACGAGCCCGGTGCGCCGCGCGAGCTCGTCGGCCCCGAACTCGGCGATGAGGTCTGCGGCCGCTCCCGCCGAGCGGGTGTCGTTCCACAGCAGCGCGTCGCGCACGACGCGGCCGTCGGCGTCGAGCGCGACCATGCCGTGCTGCTGACCGCCGATGGCCCAGGCCTCGACGTCACTGAGGACGCCGGTGTCGTCACCGCCGGCATCCGCGATCGCCGCCTGCAGCGCGGTCCACCACGCCTCGGGGTCGACCGCCGTGCCGTCGGGGTGCGAGGCACGGCCCTGCCGCACGATGCGGCCGGTCGCGGCATCCACGATCACGACCTTGCAGGACTGCGTGGACGAGTCCACTCCCATGACGAGCGTCATCGCTCCGGACCTTCCTTCGGGTTCTTCACGTCCCGATGCTCACCGCTGCGGGCGCCTCCCGGCGGCGAAGAGCGGGACACGCCCGCCGTGGGAGGAGAGAAGGGATGCCGCGACCGGCCGGTGAGGTCGGTCGCGGCATCCCGTGAGAGAGGGATCAGCCGCGCGCGCCGAGCAGGTGCTCGGTGGCCAGCTGCTGCAGGCGGACGAAGCCGAAGCCCTTGCCGCCGAGGTACGCGTCGGTGTCGAAGTCCTCGTATGCCGAACGGTCGGCGACGAGGTCCTCGATCGTCTCGCCCTCGTTGAGCGTGGGCACGGACAGCTCGGGCACCTTGGCGGCCGCGAGCGCCTCCTGCACCTCGGGGTCGGCGCGGAAGGCCGCGGCGCGCTCCTTGAGGAGCAGGTACGTGCGCATGTTGGCGGCGGCGGAGTCCCACACGCCGTTCTCGTCCTCGGTGCGCGACGGCTTGTAGTCGAAGTGGCGCGGGCCGTCGTAGGCCGGGACCCCGCCGGGGCCGCCGTTCTCGAGCAGGTCGACGAGCGCGAACGCGTTGTGCAG
>NZ_JBQCIP010000061.1:0-66826 GCF_051953575.1 Microbacterium sp. | reverse complement strand
GACTCGGCGCTTCTCGTCGTCGCCAACATGTGCGAGACCCTGCTTCTCACCGATCCGTCCTTCGGAATCGAGCCCAACCTCGCCACCGACGTGGAGTGGGCCGACCCGACGACGCTCGTCATCGATCTGCGCGACGACGTGACGTTCTGGGACGGCTCGCCTCTCACGCCCGCCGACGTGGTCTACAGCCTGCAGCGCGCTGCGGATCCCGACACCGGTTCGGTTAACGCGAGCTCGTTCTCGAGCGTCGCCGATGTGGCCGAGACCGGCGTTCACCAGGTGACGGTGACCCTCACCCAGCCCGATGCCGAGCTGCGCAACGCCCTCGCCGGTCCGGCCGGCTACATCGTGCAGAAGGCGTTCACCGAAGCGGCCGCCGACGACAGCGGCACCTCCAGCGGCGGCATCATGTGCACCGGTCCCTTCCAGTTCGACGAGTGGGTGCCTGGCGACTCGATCACCGTCACGGCGAACGCGTCGCACTGGAGGAAGACGCCGCTCGTGAAGGAGCTGGAGTTCGACTTCCTCGACAGCGACACCACTCTGACGTCGGCTCTGCTGTCGGGCGAGATCGACGGGGCGTTCTCCGTTCCCACGGCGAGCCTCGACAAGTTCCTGAACTCCGACCAGGGCACGTTCTACGCCGGCCCGAGCAGCGCCTTCACGACCTTCGCGGGAGCGACCACCGAAGGACCCGCGGCGGATCCGCGGGTGCGCACGGCGCTCGACATCGCGATCGACAAGCAGGCGGCGCTGGATGCCGCACTCAACGGCCTCGGCCAGCCGATCAAGACGTTCGTCCCGCCGTTCCTCTGGGAGGGCTCCGACCAGGCGGACATCTACCGCGAAGGCTACGACGCGCTCCCCGACAACTCCGGCGGGCAGATCGAAGAGGCCAAGGCGCTCATCGACGAGGCCGGGGCGACGGGCGCCGAGCTCGTGCTCGGCATCACCGCGGGTGACCAGACGGCGCTCACGCTGGCGACGATCGTGCAGGCCACCGGCGAGCAGATCGGCCTGAAGATCGAGATCAAGCAGCTGCAGCCTGCCGAGTTCGGGGCCATCTTCTACGATCCGGCTGGACGCGATGGACTGGACTTCGTCTTGACCACCGGCTTCAGCGACACCCCTGCGATCCTGCAGTACCCGCAGTTCTTCGTCCTCCCCGACGGTCTGTTCAACTGGACCGGCTACGACAACCCTCAGGTGACCGAGTACATGGCCACGGCCGCCACGGCGACCGATCCGGCAGAGTCGGCCGAGGCCTTCGTGAAGGCTCAGGCCATCTACGGGCCCGATCGGGTGATGATCGTCTTCGGCTCGGAGTACACCCGGACGTTCCTGAGCGACGAGCTCACCGGCGTCGTGACATCCTTCAGTCACATCACCTCCCCCTGGGCGATCGACCTGGGCGGCAAGTAACGCTCACGCGATGGCGGAGCGGCGCACCCGGCGTCGCTCCGCCATCGTCACCGTCGGCATAGCGCATCGATCCGGAGGACCCACCGTGACCCGCTCCCACGTCCTGCCCCCGCTGCGGGGCGTCGTCGACGACCCTTCGGCGGCGTCGTGATCACCGTCCTGTGGTTCCTGGCCCGCAAGATCTCGGCGCTGCTGCTGACACTCCTCGTCGCAAGCTTCGTGATCTTCTCGGCGCTGTACCTCGCTCCCGGCGATCCTGCGTCGCTGCTCGGGGGCAAGGATGCCGATCCTCAGACCATCGCGGCGATCCGTGAGCAGTACGGCCTGGACGACCCGCTACTGGTCCAGTACTTCCGATGGCTCGGAGGCATGCTCTCGGGAGATCTGGGGAGCTCGTACATCTACCGCACCGACATCGAGCAGCTCATCGGGCCGCGCATCGAAACGACGCTCATGCTCGTCGCCTACGCCTCGCTGATCATCGTGGTGATCGGCATCGGCAGCGGGATCCTCGCCGCCCTGTCGCGGCGGGGAGTCGACCGCACGGTGACCGTGACCACGTCCGTCCTCATGGGAGCCCCGACGTTCGTCGTCGCGATCATCCTGATCACCGTGTTCTCGCTGTATCTGTCGTGGTTCCCCGTGTACGGCAACGGCGACAACTTCTGGGACCAGCTCTACCATCTGACACTGCCCGCCATCGCCATGTGCTGCGCCTACCTGGCCTTCGTCTCGCGCATCACCCGCAGCGCGGTCCGCGGCGAGATGTACTCGGAGCATGTCGACACCGCGCGTGCGCGAGGGCTCCGTCCCGGCGACTACATCCCGCATCACGTGCTGCGCAACGCCTCCGCGCAGATCTTCGCCGTGGTCGGCATCACCGTCGCGGGCCTCTTCGCCAGTACGGCGGTCGCCGAGCAGGCGTTCGGCCTGAGCGGGATCGGCTCGCTCCTGGTCGAGGCCGCGTCCCGCCAGGATCTGCCCGTCGTCCAGGTGCTGTGTCTGTTCCTGGTCACGGCCTTCGTCGTGGTCAACATGATCGTCGATGTCGTCAACGCGATCATCGATCCCCGCATCGCCCGGAACGAGGTCCTCTGATGACGGCAGTGGCAGCACCTGTGGTGGCGGCCGGCGGCGCGAGCACCCACCGCGCGCGCTGGGCGATCCTCGCGTCGATCGGCTGGATGGGTCTGCTGGTCGTGCTGGTCTTCCTCGGTCCGCTCGTCGCCCCCTACGACCCCACGGCGATCGACCTCGCCAACATCTACGCGCCGCCGTCGGCCCAGCATCTGTTCGGGACGGACGAGACCGGTCGCGACATCTTCTCGCGGGTGCTCGCCGCCGTGCCCTCGACCATCATGGGACCGTTCCTGGTGGTGCTCTTCTCGGCGGCGCTGGGACTGCTGTTCGCGCTGATCGCGGCGTGGTTCGGCAGCCTCACCGACACGGTCATCTCGCGCGGCTTCGACATCCTCTTCGCCTTCCCCGGACTGGTGCTGGCGATCCTCGCGGCGGCCATGTTCGGCGGCGGCTTCGTGGCGCCGGTGATCGCCCTGT
This sequence comes from Microbacterium sp., assembly GCF_051953575.1. Lineage (GTDB taxonomy): Bacteria > Actinomycetota > Actinomycetes > Actinomycetales > Microbacteriaceae > Microbacterium. The sequence goes on along the minus strand of NZ_JBQCIP010000061.1, from coordinate 63,847 downwards.
CCATCGCCTTCCTCCCGGTGTTCGGCCGCATCCTCCGGGCCAACGCCATCCGCGAGCGCAGCCTTCCGTACATCTCCGCGCTCGTCGTGCAGGGGCAGAGCCGCACAGTCATCGCGGTGCGCCACATCCTTCCGAACCTGCTCCCGGTGCTCGCGGTGCAGAGCGCCGTCGCCTTCAGCTACGCGCTCCTGGACCTCAGTGCGATCTCCTATCTCGGTCTGGGGCAGCGCCCGCCGGCCGCCGACTGGGGTCTGCTCATCGCGCAGGGGCAGAACGGGATCCTCGCCGGACACCCGCAGCAGGCTGTCATCGCCTCCGTCCTGGTGCTGATCACGGTGCTCGCCATGAACGTGATCGGCGACGCCCTCTCGCAGAAGTACGAGATCGGAGAACGATGACCACGCCGCTGCTGCAGATCCGCGACCTGAGACTCGCGATCGGCGGGAAGGAGCTCCTGCACGGAGTGGACCTGACCATCGGCGCCGGGGAGGCCCTCGGCGTGGTGGGCGAATCCGGCTCGGGGAAGTCGCTGACGGCCCGCAGCGTCATCCGGCTCCTCCCGACCAACGCCGTTCTCGAGGGCGAGATCCTCTTCGACGGCCAGTCCGTGCTCGATCTCGAGCCGGCCGCCCTGCGGGCGTTCCGTGGCGATCGCGTCGCGATGATCTTCCAGGATCCCCGTGCCCACACGAACCCGATCCACACCATCGGCGACTTCCTGACGGAGGGGCAGGTGAAGGTGCGGGGGCTGAACCGGAAGGATGCCGCGGCCCGGGCCGTGGGTCTGCTGCGCGAGGTGGGGATCACCGATGCCCACCGCCGGATGAACCAGTACCCGCACGAGCTGTCGGGCGGGCTGCTGCAGCGCGTCATGATCGCCTCCGCGCTGATGTCGGATCCCCTGCTGCTGCTCGCCGACGAGCCCACGACCGCGCTCGACGTCACCACGCAGGAGGAGGTGATGGCGATCATCGACGAGCTGCGTGTCGAACGAGGGCTCGCGATGCTCTTCATCACCCACGACCTCGACCTCGCCGCCGCGACGTGCGACCGGCTGATCGTCATGAACGCCGGCCGGGTCGTCGAGACGCTGTCGGCGGAGCGTGTCTACGAGGAGGCACAGGACGACTACACGAGGCGGCTGATCGCGGCGCGTCCGGACTTCGCGCCGGCGATCGCCCGATCCGAAGGGACGGAGCGCGGCGATGGCCGATGAGTACATCCTCGAGGTGGAGAACCTCGTCAAGCGCTTCACGGTCAAGCGGACCGACAGACCGGGCCGCGAGCTGTTCACCGCGGTGGAGGACGTGTCGTTCGCCCTCCGACACGGCGGATCGCTGGGCGTGCTCGGCGAATCCGGCTCCGGCAAGTCGACGACCGTGCGCATGATCGTCGGTCTCGAGACCATCACGAGCGGCACCGTCCGCGTCGATGGCGAGACGTGGAAGCTGAAGGGCCGCGTCGGCACACGCGACCGGCGTCGGCGCGGCGGCGTCGTGCAGATGGTGTTCCAGGATCCGTACCAGTCACTCAACCGCCGTCAGAGTGTGGCGGCGTGCCTGGATGAGGCGCTGCGGCTGCACACCGATCTCGACCGTGTCGGTCGTGCCGAGCGCAGCCGGGAGCTGCTCGACCAGGTGCGTCTGCCGCTCGAGATGCTCGGTTCGCGCCCCCGTGCCCTGTCGGGCGGACAGCGTCAGCGCGTCGCGATCGCCCGCGCGCTCGCCGCTCGACCGCGACTGCTGCTGCTGGACGAAGCGGTCTCGGCGCTCGACGTGTCGGTGCAGGCGCAGGTGCTCGAACTCCTCCAGGAGATCCGGCGGACGACAGGGGTGGCGCTGCTGTTCATCTCCCACGATCTGGCCGTGGTCCAGCAGGTGTGCGACGACGTCGTGGTCATGCGCGGCGGAAGGATCGTCGAGGCGGGGCCCGTCGCGCAGGTGCTCGGCGATCCGCAGGAGGCGTACACGCGTCGCCTCATCGAGTCGGTGCCCAGGCGCGGCTGGAAGCCGAAGCGCTGGCTCAACACCTCGACGATCCGCACGTCGTGACCGCCGACACCGCCCCCACGACGAGAGCAAGGACAGGAATGATTGACGTGCACCGTGTCGGCCCCGGCACGATGAGCCCCCTGGCGACGCAGCACATGGTGCGAATGCGCGACGGTGTCCGCCTCGCCACCGATGTCTACCTTCCCGACGGCGACGACGCGCCCGGCCCCGTCGTGCTGACTCGGCTGCCGTACGACAAGAACGGCCGCTTCACGCCCATCGACCTGTTCGCCGAGTACTACATGTCCCGCGGCTACCGCGTGGTCGCACAGGACGTGCGGGGCAAATTCCGCTCCGAGGGCGAGAGGCAGATCTTCGCGAACGAGGCCGACGACGGCTACGACACGATCGACTGGGTCTCCCGCCAGCAATGGTGCGACGGCAACGTCGCGATGTGGGGGAACTCCTACTACGGCTTCACCCAGCTCGCGGCGATGACCGCCCAGCATCCCGCGCTCAAGGCGATCGCCCCGCGCCTGACCGGCACCGGTCTCGGCCAGCCGTCGATCGCCGCGCCGGGCGACCTCGTCCGCGACGTCGAGTGGTCGGCCGTGTACACCTACCCGCTGAACTTCTTCCACGACAACGACAACCTGTTCTGGGATGTCGACTGGACCACCCGCCCATACCTCGATTCGATCCGCGCCTTCCTGACCGAGAACGGGGACGGCAGCTCTCGCTCGTTCGACCAGTGGTACCCTCACCGCCACGTCCTACGCCCGTTCCGAAATCTCCCGCATCCTTTCGAGGCGCGCGCGATCCCGACGCTGTTCACGATCGGCTGGTGGGACAACTGCGCCGTCTGGTCGTGGCGCGACGTCGAGGAGATGAACTCTCGCCCGGCGTGGCGCGACGCGCTGCACCTCCTCATCGAACCGATCGACCACTACTCCTACGTGCTCGGCGCCGACGACTCGCTGGCCCTGATGACGGACGAGCAATGGCGAGCGAGGATCCCGCGGATCGCGGGCCCGACGGCCGACTTCTTCGACGTGTACGTCCGGCGCGTGCCGGATGCCGCCCCCATTCCGCGGGTGCGCTACACCGTCGCGCACGGCGGCGGAGTGCGCACCGCGGCGTCGTGGCCGCCGGAGGGGCAGGAGCTCGTGCTCGCGGCGACGGCCGGCGGCGGACTGCAGGCGGGCGCGCCCGCGGCGGTCGCCATTGCGGAGTCGACCCTCGAGTGGACCCACGATCCCGACGACCTCGTCCCCTCGCCCGCCCCGGATCCCTTCAAGTGCATCCTCGATGGGGGCGACCCGGCCCGGGTGAGCGCCCATCCCGGCGTCGTCGTGTTCCGCGGCGAGCCGCTGGTCGCCCCGGTCGAGATCGTCGGCAGAGTCCGCGCGCGGGGACGGTTTGCGTCGACGGGGCCGTGCATGGACGTCTTCGTCCGACTGATTGACATGGACGAGAGCGGAGCACAGACCCGCATCGCCCGCGGCAACGTGCACATTATCGACGCGTCGGCACCGCTCGACGTGGAGATCGCCATGGACCACGCCGGCTACCGAGTGCGTGCCGGCCACCGCCTCGTCGTCGAAGTGGCCAGCAGCGACTTCCCCGAGTACGTGCCGCAACCCGGCACTGGCGAGGACCCGCTCGCCGCCGGCGAGACCGCCGCCAACACCCAATCGCTGTGGCTCGGCGGAGACGCGGGGCTCTCTGTGATCGTGACGACCCCTCTGGGGCAAGTGGAAGGAGTGGCGAATGAATCGAGTACATGAGGAGTCAGTGGGGGTCCGCAACGGGGACGTCTCCTTCTGGTGGAGCCAGATCGGCCTTCCGACCCCGAGAACGGCTCTGCCCGGTGACACCGAAGCCGATGTCTGCATCGTCGGGGCCGGATACACCGGGCTGTGGACGGCGTACTACCTCAAGCGGCTGGACCCCAGCCTGAGGGTGGTGGTTCTTGAGGCCCGTTTCGCCGGGTACGGCGCCTCGGGGAGAAACGGTGGCTGGGTCGCGAACACCGTCACCGGCGGTCGGGACCGTTACGAGAGGAGCCACGGACGCCAAGCCGCAATCGACCATCAGCGTGCCCTCAATGACACCGTTGACGAGGTACTCGCAGTGATCGCTGCGGAGGGGATCGACGCCGACTCGGTCAAGAGTGGCGAGTTCCGCGTCGCCCGCACACCCGCCCAGCGCGCGCGCCTGGAAGCCGATTTCCACCGCGAGCGCAGCTGGCCGGGGACTGACTTGGTTGAGTTGGACCCCGCGGAGGCGAGCCGGCGCATCAAGGTGGAGGGCGCACTCGCGGCCGTATGGGATCCGCACTGCGCGAGAATCCACCCCGCGAAGCTCGCCCGCGGCCTCGCCGCCGCAGTCGAGGCGCTCGGCGTGCGGATCTACGAGAACACCCCCGTGCACGAGATCACACCCGGTCATGCCCGAACTGAACAGGGGACTGTGCGTGCAGCGCACGTCGTCCGCGCCACCGAGGGGTTCACGGCCAACCTCGCAGCGGAGCATCGCACCTGGCTGCCGATGAACTCGTCGATGATCGCGACCGCGCCGCTGCCCCCAGCGGTCTGGGAGCAGATCGGCTGGGACGGCTACGAGACGCTCGGCGACGTCGCGCACGTCTACATGTACGCCCAGCGCACCGCGGACGGACGGATCGCCTTCGGAGGACGCGGGGTGCCCTATCGCTACGGGTCGCACGTCGACACCGACGGACGTACGCAGACCCGCACGATCGAAGGCTTGACGCGCCTGCTGCGCGAGTTCTTCCCGGCTGCGGCCGACGTTCCCATCGACCACGCGTGGGCCGGGGTGCTGGGAGTGCCGCGCGACTGGGCCGCGACGGTCGGCCTCGACCGGCGCACCGGCCTCGGTTGGGCAGGCGGCTACGTCGGCACCGGCGTCGCGGCGACCAATCTCGCCGGGCGGACCCTCGCCGATCTCATCCTCGAGCGGGACACCGACATCGTCAGATTGCCGTGGGTCGGTCACACCGCCCGCCGGTGGGAGATCGAGCCGCTGCGCTGGACCGCCGTGCAGGCGATCTACGCCGCCTACCGCTTCGCCGACCTTCGGGAGGCGCGCGGGGGCGAGAAGACCGCCTTCGCGGCCCGCGTCGCGAACCTCATTGCCGGTCGCTGACCGCAGGAACGGAGAAACATGACCACCTCGCCGATCGAGTACGAGATCATCGCGCCCGGTCCCCTCCCCGACGACGCCACCGAGCACATGGTGCCGATGCGTGACGGTATGCGGCTGGCCTCGGATGTCTACCTTTCGGGTGACGGTGCGCGCGGGCCCGCCATCCTGATCCGCCTGCCGTACGACAAGGACGGCGTGTACACCGGCATCCCCTGGGTCGCCCGGCACATGGTCGCCCGCGGCTACCACGTGGTGGCGCAGGACGTGCGCGGGAAGTTCCGCTCGGAGGGCGTGCCCGTCGCATTCATGAACGAGGTCGACGACGGCTACGACGCGATCGACTGGATCACACGCCAGCCGTGGTCGAACGGCTCCGTCGTGATGTGGGGGGACTCGTACTACGGCTTCACGCAGTGGGCGGCCGCGGCGTCGGGACATCCCGCGCTCAAGGCCATCGCCCCCCGCGTGACCGGCACCCGTCTCGGCGACCGGCCGCTCGTCGAGCCGGGACAGACCCACCGCGAGGTCGAGTACGTGCACACGATGCTCTACCTGACGGCGTGGTTCCTCGCCGCCGAGGCCTACGACTGGGAGCCGGACTGGCAGGCGCGCCCGCTCATCGGCGAACTGCGCCGGTTCCAGGAGCAGGTCGGCCTGACGTCCCCCACGTTCGACCTCGCCTACCCGGTCTACGGCGGCGACGCGCGCTTCCGCGGCGAACGCGTCTTCCGCGGACCCGCCATCCCGGTGCTGCACACGATCGGCTGGTGGGACAACTGCGCGCACTGGTCCTGGGCGGATCGGCGGTGGATCTCCGAGGATCCCGAGTGGTCGGCGCACGAGTATCTGCTGATCGATTCCATCGACCACGAGAGCCTCCGTTTCGGCAACTCGCTCGCCGGTCGGGAGCGCACCGTCGAGGAGTTCCGCGAGGATCTGCCCGAGTACGTCGACCCGGCCCTCGACTTCTTCGACGCTGTCCTCGCGGGGCCGTCCGCGTTGGCCGCCGTCCCGCGTGTGAGATGGAACCTGGCGGGAACGGCAGGGTACCGGCATGACGAGGCGTGGCCACCGCGCGGCGCGGCCGCGCGGCGCCTCGCGCTCACCGCCACCGGCACGCTCGCCGAGGCGGATGCCGCGGTCGAGGAGGAGAGCGTGCGGGAGTGGCGGCACGATCCCGCCGATCTGATCCCCACGAGCACCCCCAACGCGTTCGCGTATCTCCAGTACTCGCCCGACGATCGCGCGCTCGCCGAGCGCGACGACGTCGCCGTGTTCGTTGGCGCGCCCGCCGAGCGGGCGTCGACGCTCGCGGGGCCGGTGAGCGTCGAGGCCGTGTTCTCGTCCGAGTTCGATGACGCCCACCTGTTCGCGCGCCTCTACGACCGTGCCCCGAACGGCCGCTTGACCCGTATCGCTCTCGGCCAGGTGCACGTGCTCGACGCGCGTTCCGCCCCGACGGTCACGGTCGATCTCGGCAGCATCGGCTACCTCCTCGCCGAGGGGCACGCCCTGCAGCTGCACCTGCAGTCCAGCGACTATCCGGAGTTCCTCTACTCGACGGGGACGCCCGAGACCGCCTGGGAGGCGGTCGACACCCGTCCCGCGCAGCAGCGCGTGGCGCTGGGGGGACGAACGGGCGCAGCGCTGATCGTGCACGAGCTCGACAGCGTCGGTGCGGCGCACGCACTCGACGGCACCGCGCTCTGACGCGCGACCGGTGGTCGATCGTCGCACCCGCGCCGGTCGACCACCCCGCGCCGGTCGTCGCCCCGGTCAGCTCGGCGGCGACAGGAGCAGCTCGGCGGCGGCCCGGGCGCCGTCGCGATGCGACGGTGGAAAGGGAAAGCCAGACACGGCCGAGGCGCCGATCGTCAGGCAGAGCAGGGCGTACGCGATGCCGTCGGTCTTCGCGGGATCCGGCTCGGCGAGAGCCGTCCGCACACACTGCGACAGCGCATCCTCCAGCTCGCGATAGCTGCGATACGCCATCGCGCGCACCCGGGGATCATGCTGCGCCTCGGTGAAGAACGCCTCGATGACCGCGCTGTCCTCGTCGCGATCGAGGTCGGGACCGAACAGGTAGTCGAGGACCACGCCGATCCCGCGCGTGTCGAGCGCGGCGACCGCAGCGCGGATGCCGGCCACGTAGGGGTCGATCGTCGCCGACCACACCTGGTCGATCAGCTCGTCGCGGTTGCCCACGTAATGACGGATGTGCGGACGGCTCAGCCCCGCCTCGGCGGAGATCAGCTCCTGGGTCGCGCCGGCGAGGCCGTGCAGGGCGATGGCCCGTTTCGCGGCGGCGATGATCTGCGGTCGACGCTCGTCTGCGAGGCTCCTTCGGCCCATCCCGGTTCCTCTCCATCGATTCATCGCGAGCCTAGTCACCTCGGCGCCCGCGTCCGCGTGCCGCCCCCGGCACGCCGCGTCGGCGGCCGTCGCACCGATGTGCCGGGGGGCGGAACGAGGGGTGCCGTCGCCCAGGGGTCCGCGGCAGGCTGATCCCGACATCCGCATCCGTCGAGGAGGACACCGGTGAGTCACGTCGACATCAACGCCGTCGCCCAGATCGCCCGTCACGCCGCGTGGCACGGCGAGCGGGTCGCAATCGTCTACGAGGAGCGCCCCGTCACCTATGCCGAGTTCGCCGACATCGTCGGCCGGTACGCGGCGGCACTCAAGGCCGACGGCGTGGGGCCGGGCGACCGCGTCGCCTACGCCGGCCTCAACAGCCTGACCTTCCTGACGACCTACTTCGCGTCGATCTGGGTAGGGGCGGCCTTCCTGCCTCTGAACTTCCGGCTGGCCGCTCCCGAGGTTCACGCGGTGCTGCGGGACGCCCGTCCCGACGTGCTGGTCGCCGAACCCGCGCAGGCGGCCTCGATCGACGGCCACCTCGAGGATCTCGGCATCCGCTGTGCGCTCCTGGTCGACGACGACCCCGCCCTCGAGCCGCCGGGACCGCTCACCGGGCACTGGCAGTCCTTCGCAGCCTTCTGCTCGTCCGACCAGGAGGTCTCTCCCCACGTGGCGCTCGTCGACGACGATCTGGCCGCGCTGCTCTACACCTCCGGCACGACCGGCACGCCAAAGGGTGTCATGCTCACGCACGGCAACCTGTGGTGGAACTGGGTCAATGTCGACTCGGTGGTCGACACGCGCATGGGCGACGTGTGCCTCGCCGTGGCGCCGCTGTTCCACATCGGCGGGTTCAACGCGCTGACGCTGCGAACCCTCGTCCGCGGTGGCACGGTGCTGCTGCGGCGGTCGTTCGACCCGGCGCGGGCGCTGGAGGACATCCAGGCCTTCGGGGTGAACACGATGTTCCTCGTGCCCGCGATGCTCGCAGCGATCGCACGCCAGGACGGCTTCGAGAGCGCAGATCTCAGCTCGCTGCGATCGGCGATCGCCGCCGGGGCTCCGGTGCCGCCCGCGCTCATCTCGCTCTACGCGAAGAAGGGCGTGCTGCTGCAGCAGGCCTGGGGGCTCACCGAGACGGCCCCGTTCTCGACCTACCTCGAGGCATCCATGACGGACGCCAAGCTCGGCTCGTGCGGGATCGGGATGCCGTACACGCAGGTGAAGGTCGTCGATCCGGCGACCCTCGAGCCGATCGACCGGCCCGGCGTCCGCGGCGAGCTCTGGGTGCGCGGCCCGAACGTGTCGAGGGGGTACTGGAACAATCCCGAGGCGACCCGGGCGGCATTCACCGACGACGGCTGGTTCCGTACCGGAGACCTCGGCTACGCCGACGAGGACGGCTACCTGTTCATCGTCGACCGGCTCAAGGACATGATCATCTCGGGCGGCGAGAACATCTATCCCGCCGAGATCGAGAACGCGCTGAGCGGGCATCCCGCCATCGCCGACGTCGCCGTGGTCGGCGTGCCCGACGAGAAGTGGGGCGAGGCGGTGTGCGCCGTGGTGGCCTTCGCCGGTGCCGAGCTGAGCATCGACGACATCCGCGAGCACCTGACCGGCGAGCTCGCCCGCTACAAGCTCCCGAGCCGGCTGGTCGTGTGGCCCGCCATCCCCCGCAACGGCGCCGGCAAGCTCGACAAGTCCACCATCCGTGCGCGGGTGAAGGAGACGGATGCCGCAGGCATCGCCGTCGCCGACGGCGCGCCCTTCACCGAGAACGTGCACGTCCCGTCTCGGCGGGACCGAAAGGAACGAGCCTCATGACCGCATTCGCCGACGGGTACGACCCCGGTCCGCAGATCGCTCACTGCGGGGCGATCAACCTGGGCACGAAGGACCTCGCGACCTCGCTGCACTTCTTCGGGGACCTCCTCGGAATGGAGATCGTGCACCGCGAGGGGAGCACCGCCTACCTGCGGGGGTACCAGGAACTCGCGCACCACTCGCTCGTGCTCACGGAGCAGCCCGAGAGCGTGGTGAACTCCTACAGCTTCCGCGTCCGGCGTCCGCAGGATGTCGAGCTGTTCGCGGCCGAGTTCGAGCGCCAGGAGATCGAGACCGTCGAGGTGCCCGCAGGCGCGGAGGTGGGCCGCGGCACGGCGGTGCGGTTCCTGGTTCCCGGAAGCGGGCATCCGTTCGAGCTCTACTACGACATCGACAAGCCCGGCGCGCCGGAGGAGATCTCGTCGAAGCTGCCGAGCAACAGCTCCCGCCGCCGGGGTCTCGGTGTCCGACGGATCGACCACTTCAACGTGCAGACCTCGAGGGAGACGATCAACCAGGCCGAGGGCTGGGTGCGTGAGAACCTAGGTTTCCGCCGCCGCGAGTACGCGCTGCACCGGGATGACACGACGGTGCTGGCCTCGTGGATGTCGGTGACGCCCCAGGTGCACGACCTGGCGATGGTCGCGAACTCGTTCGGCAAGACCGCCCAGCTGCACCACGTCGCCTTCAACCTCGAGAATCTCTCGGACGTGCTGACGGCGGCCGACGTGCTCCGCGACTACGACGTCACCTTCGACCTCGGCCCCGGCAAGCACGGGATCGGGCAGGCGATGTACCTCTACGTGCTCGACCCGGGCTCGGGCCATCGGGTGGAGATCTACGCGGGCGGGTATCTGATCTTCGAGCCGGACTGGGAGCCGATCAAGTGGGAGCGTGAGGCCTTCCCCGATGGACTCACGTGGTACGGCGACCCCTTCGTGTTCGGCGGCGACGCGCGCAGCCTCGGGACGACGCCCTCCGCCGTCCTCTGAGACGATCGGCCGGGCGAGCCGCATCGGCGATGATGGGGGGAGCATGCCGCCACGCGAAGGAGCCGGAGCCATGGATGCGAACGACATGGTCGCGCGGAACCTCCGCCGCTTCCGCGAGGACCGCCGCCTGTCGCTCGCCGAGATTGGACGGCGGGCGGGACTGTCGAAGCAGACCGTCGCGAGCATCGAGTCCGGCGAAGGGAACCCCACCGTCGACACGATCGAGCGGCTCGCCTCTGCGCTCGGCGTCAGCATCCGCGCGCTCGTGAGCGAGTTGGGCAACGAGGTGCTCGTCCAATGGCGCGACGCCGTCCCGTGGCGGGATGACGGCACGCTGCAGGTGCGTCAGCTCGACCACGCGTTCGGCTCGGGATACGTCACGAACAGCGTGCTGCGCCTCGAGGCCAACCGCGGCCCATCGACGCGCAAGCCGCAGGGCCGGGGAGCCCTGCGACACTGCCTCGTGCTCGAGGGCCGGGTGCGCATCGGCCCGGCCTCGGCCCCGGTGATGGCGCAGGCGGGAGACTTTCTGCGCTTCCCGGCGGATGCGCCGCATCTGTTCGAGGCGATCACACCTCAGGCGACGGTCTTCGTGTGCACGACGATCCCGCAGCTGTCGATGGACGGGCAGAGCAGCACCTTCTGAGCCGCTTCGGCGTGCACGTGTCGCACGTCATCGCCGACGCCGTCGCGCACGTCCTAGAGCCCGCCGCAGCCGACGCGGCTGCGGATTCATCACGGAAGGAACAGACAGCATGACCACCACCGACACCCATGCCGAGCACAGCCTGGCGGAGCACGCGCACGGCGCCGATTGCGGCCACGAGGCCGTCGAGCACGGCGATCACTTCGACTACGTGCATGACGGGCACAAGCACGCCGCCCACGCCGACCACTACGACGAGCACTGACCGGCGCTCGTCCGCGCAAGGGGGCGTCCCGCTTCGGCGGCACGTCCCCTTCGTCATGCCGGCTCAGTCGGCCGACCGAAGGCCGGCTGACCGGGTGCGTGAGCACGCGCACCCATGAGCAGGATCCGAGGCGGCGACGTCGAGTGATCGCCAACGGAGCGTCGGCGCGGAGCAACGCACGAGAGGGGCACGCACCTGAACGTCGACCGGTGTGGCGAGGGGCGCACGGCCAAGAACCAGCCTCACCTCAGCCGCCGCGCGTCAGCTTTCTGAATCTCAGGCAGAAGGCAGCCTCGCCCCACCTGCCCATCCGGCTCGGTCCACTCCCTCTGATTCGAGTGTCGCGGACTCATCTCCAGTCGTCATCAATTTGACAGACGGTCCACCGAGCCGCCAAGATACGGACGGTGGTAATGATAACCATTCTCATTTATGGATAGCGATGTTCACGTCGTGCGTGGGTTGCGGGCAGAAACGGGGTAGGCGATGGGCCGGGTCAGGAGTCGCCGACGAATCCTCGCTCGCGTCACCACGCTGTCGCCTCGCGATTCGAATCGCGACAGCGTCGCAGGTCTGAGGATGCACGCACGGCGCATGCATGGCCGGGGTCACCTTGCCCGCGGCGAAGCACCTCGCTGCGGCTGCGGCCCTGACGTCCTGTTGCGCGCGGCCTGGAACCTCCAGCCGAGACGCGTCGGACGTGCGATATGGGTTCCGGTCCGATGCCAGCACGTCGGATTTGTGCGGACGCAGTTCATCTACTCGGACCGAATGCTGGGCGCGCTCCGGTAGCAGGGCAGTCTGAGCCCCCCTTGCGTAGACCGTGTCTGCGCCTGCTGGAGCGTGCGAGCCATCCATCCACGCAATCAACTCAAGGAGAACGAACATGTCCACCATCACCCATGACCGCCAGAGCGCAGTCCGCAGGAACAAGACCCTTCTCGGATCGGTCGTCGCTGGAATCGCGGCGGTCGCCCTCAGCATCGGTGCGCCGGTCGCCGCGAACGCCGCGACCGTCGTCACCGGGGCGCAGACCGGTGAATGGGACCTCATCGCCGTCAGTAACACCCCGCTCGAAGTCGTCAACTTCGATCACTCGGGCGCGGGCAGCTACAAAGACGTCGACGCCCCGGCGGGCTGGTTCGCCGTCGGCTCGGGCAAGGTCGTCGACGGTGACGACGCCACCTCGATCACCCCGGTCGGTGGTGGCGGCATCCGCATCGACGATGCCTTCGCTTCCCCCACCGTGAACCGCACCTACACGGTCCAGCTCACGAGAGTTCCCGCGGGGACCAACGTGAAGATCACCGATCCGACCAACCCCTCGACGGTCTACTTCGACACTTCCGTCGGCGACAACACCGAGTCGTTCGTGCTCCCGGCGGGCGCCACGGCGGACTTCCACGAGCACTTCACGTGGACGTTCACGACCTCGGCGTCGCAGGCGCAGATCGGCGTCAAGGTGACGGGCTCGGGTCTGGGCCCCGGCGGCAAGACGAACAACATCCTCTTCACGTTCTAATCGGCTGCCCTCTGACCACGCGCTCCTGGCTCCGTCCATCTGGCGGAGCCAGGAGCTGCGTGCAGCTCCCGCTTCCTGTCCCGCACTGTCTGCTGAAAGCCTCCCGATGAAGAAGACTCCCTTGAAGCTGCTCCTCGCGCTGGTCGCGGTCGTCGCCCTCGTCGGGGGGATGGCACAGCCCGCTGTCGCTGACACCCCGATCCTGCTCGACGGCGCCGTGCTGCCGGGCGTCGCCGTTGCGGCGGAAGGCACTGCCCTGGTGGCCGCCACGGCCGATGGTCGGGGCTCGGTGGAGTCTGTGTTCGCGGTGACCGAAGGCACAGCCAGCACGCGTGTCGTGGTGGATGCCGCCGGGCTGCCCACCGGGGCATCGCTGAGCGGGGTGCGACTCGAGCTGCGTTCGGTCATGACCCCGCAGGGCGGTGCGGTTCACGCCACACCTGCGGGCGGAGCGCGCGTCTGGGGGACGGCAGAGGGACAGGCCCAGACGCTCGACGTCGACGCGGAGGGGGCGATGCTCGACTGGGCCTTCACCGTACCCGGCGACTACGAGCTCGTGGTCGGTGCCGAGACGCGCTACGCCCTGCCAGATCAGCCCGAGGCCACCTCCACGGCGGCGGACACGACCTACCGGTTCCACGTGACCACGGCAGAAGAATCTGCAGAGGACTCTCCCGACCTGGGGCGGGATTCCGACGATCGGGAAGCCGTCTCCGAGCCGGCTACCGAGCACCCTGACCAGGCTCTGGCCGCGGCGCCGGCGGGTGTGCCGCCCGTTCACGTGCTGAGCGAGGGCACTGTCGACATCTCGAACCGCTGGGAGGACGGCAATCTGCGTCTGCGACTGATCGATGAGAGCGGCACGGTCCTCGATCCCGGCGAGACGGTGTTCTCGCTGCCGAACGTCGAGTCCTGGCCCGGCACCGGGTTCGAGCCCGCGGAGCAGGGCTGGAAGAACTGGAATCTGCTGGTCCCGTCTCACAGCGATGTGTGGCGCACTGAGGCAGCCGCGGACTCCTCGGCAGGCAACGACCTGCTGCTGCGCACTGACGCGCACGGGGTGTCTGCGGAAAACGGCTTCGAGCTGATGATGAGCGTCGCCGAGGCGGTGTCGCCGGAGGGCGGTGCGTTCACCACCTTCCGCGGTGATGATGGATATCCGGCTGGTCGGTGGCATTCTGGCGCCATCGGGGCGGTGTCGCCCCGGCAGTCGTTGACGCCGGACGCCGAGGGCCCGGTCGAGAGCGAGGCATCTGGGTTCGCGTTCACCGCTGCCGGAATCTATTGCCTCACGCTGGACAGCGAAATGCTCGACCTGGAAACGGGTCTCATCGCGAACAACCGCGCGACGCTCACGTTCGCGGTGGGTGTGGATCCGGCCACTGTGACCCCCTGCGCCCAGCCCACTGCGACCGGGTCGTACGACCCGTCGCCCACCCCGACCGTCGAGCAGGGGGTCACGGTGATCGGAGCCGGCGACGTGCACCTCTCGCCCGTACCGGCCGATGACGGCACCCTGCGGATGGATCTGAACCGGGTGGTCGGCGGTCGCACCACCACCCTCACGCCCCAGAGGACGGTGTTCTCGCTGCCGCGACAGGATGCCGCCTGGCCAGCGGAGGGCACGGACGCCACGAACCAGAAGCTCTGGGGGCAGATCGCCGCACCCGGCACACGGCTGTGGCGCACAGCCGGCAGCCCCGCCTACGCTCCCTTCTCCGACCCAGGGATTCCCCTGACTCTGCTGCCGCAGGCCGACACCACCCCCGCCGAAGAGCTGGTGGACGGCGCGTACTCGCTGCGATTGGTGGCCACCGAGACCCCGGCAGGAGGCTACGTCGCAAGCTATGCATCGGGGAACAACGATTGGATCACCGATTCGAGCGTCGTGGCGCAATGGGACTCGCGCGAGGAGGGAAGCGCTGGGTCAGTATGGGCCACTGGGGTCGAAGACGGCTACTACCCGTTCGCTGACCCATTCAACATCGTGGGGCTGGCGTTCACCGCACCCGGACGCTACTGCCTGACCGTGGAGTCTCGAGGCACCTTCGTGGGGGCGGAGGCTCCTGCGATCGGTTACTCGACGCTCACCTTCGCCATCGGCATCGATGCCACGACTGTCCAGCCCTGCGCCCAGTCCCATGGCGGCGACGGGCCGACCGATCCCGGTGATGAGGACATCTACGATGACCTGGATCCGACCGTCACCTGGTTCCACCAAGGACACCTCGACATCGGACCCATGCTCGTCGACGGGGAGCTGGAGCTGCACACCGGCGACGTCCACGACACCGGTGCATTCCCCACTGTGGCAGATGCGGTGTGGGTCGGCCGCGGACCGAACATCGACTTCACTGTCCCGGACACGGCCACTGGGAGCGGAGCAGACTACAGCGCGATAGGGCCTCTCGGTACGCCGTACTACGGGTTCTCTGCGAGCAACGCGTTCATGACCTCGACGCTCTGGCCGGGTCTGACGCATGAAAGCCTCCCACAGGCGTTGACCGAGGGGAAGCCGACCTGGACTCTTCTCGGCTACACCGGTCCCGAAGGGGGCACCTTCGCCATGCCCGACAGGAATGTGAGTTCGACCGCGCTGCCGGCATCGTTCATCGGTCCGACGAGTCACCAGCATCTGGAATGGGCGTTCACGAAGGAGGGCGTGTATTGCCTGAACTTCGAGGTCCGCGCCCGCGACGCCGCGACCGGGACGGACGAGGTCGTGCGTGACCAGCTCACGATCGCGATCGGCGACTCGGTCGACCTGCACACCGTGCAGCCCTGCGCACGGACCCATCCTGATGGTCCTGTTTCCGAGCTCGCCCCTATCGATCTCGATGGTCTCAGCGACGAGGGACTGGTGCCCTCCGCGGGCGACCGCGTCCAGTTCGCTCCGGTGTTGAGCCCGGACGGGCTCGATGTCGCGACCAAAGTCGTTACCCACCCGTGGGCGACGAGCTGGCACGACCCGGAGTCCGTCGTGATAGGCGGCTTCATCGACCAGGGCGACGGCTGGCGCATCCCCTCCTGGCAGGGCGTGGAGTTCACTCACTCCGGTGAGTATCTCCCGCGGGGCGACATCCGGGGAGACGCAACCATCCGTGTGGGGGAGGTCGACGGGCCGGGAACAGTCAGCTTCGACTACTACAAGAACCGATCGTTCGGCACCCGCGCCGGCGAGTCGCGCAGTGTCACGCTGTGGCCGCAGTTCATCTTCGCCAATCAGCCGTCGTTCTCCCTGCCCGGGATCTACTGTGTTCCGTTGACCTGGTCCGCGACACTCGCCGATGGCACGGTCTCCGCAGCCACGAAGACGATCACCTACGCGGTCGGGGTCGAGGATCCCGCCACCGTCACTCCTTGCGCGGAAGGAGGGGAGGGCACGGATCCCGGAGGGGAAGGCCCTGGGGAGCCGGAGCCCGTGGAATGGGATGTGCCGAACGGTACGAAGACCGCTTCCGGGGCGACGATCCTCGGCCTCGGTCACGTCGACGTCGCATCCGTTCTGAACGGCGACGTTTTCGGCACGCGCATCAAGGACACCACCGAAAGTAGCGAGCCTGTCTGGCGCGACCCGGCGAAGACCGTGCTGCAGGCGAAGCCGGCCGCGCGGACGAGCGTTCCCGATCTCCCCGAGTATGCGTTCCTCGGGGCCGCCGGTTCTGCCACGTGGATCCTCCCCGAAACCCAGGACGACGCGCTGCTTTGGCCGGGCTGGTCCACGGAGGCGATCGCGGATGACGCCACGCGAGACGCATTCCGCTGGTCGCTCGTCGACAGCAGCGGGCCGGGCGAATTCGCCCTGTTCCAGACAGGGGTGTTCGGCGAACCCAGCGTGATGTTCAACACCCGGGACGGCATCACCGCCGCCGACACATCCGCAATTCCCAAGCACACCCACGCCCATGGGACTTGGGCGTTCAGCGCCGAAGGCGTCTATTGTCTCGCCTTCGAGCGCGCAACGACCCTCAGCTCCGGCAAACCAGTGAGCGATAGCTTCACTCTTGCCGTTGCGGTCGGCGCCGTCGACGTGCGCAAGGTCGACCCCGCCGCCTGCTTCACCGCCGCCCCGGGGCACCCTGCCGATGACGACCGCACCCCCGTCCCGGATGAGGAGCTCACGGACGCGACCGCAGGCACGGTGAGCGTTCTGGGCGGGGAGAACGGATTCATCCCGGGTCAGCTGCTGACTGCACAGCTCGACCGGGATCGTGCTGGCTCCTGGGTGTCGGTGTGGTTGCACTCCACCCCGCACTGGCTCGGTTGGGCGCAGGTCGGCCAGTCGGGCGCGGTCCAGGTCCGCTTGCCGGCGGGTGCGACGACGGGTGGTCATCGACTGGTGGTGAAGACCGCCGGGGGAGACCTCCTCGGCTGGGACTCCCTGTCCATCGTCCGCGCGCCTACCACACCATCGCCTCCGGGATCTGTCCCGGGCGGCGACGCCCCGGGAGCGGTCCAGGTGTCTGCGACACAGTGCGTCGCAGGGGCGACGATTTTGTCGTCCGGTCACATCGACTACGGCTCCCGCATCGTGGGCGGCAAGCTTGAATCGCTGATCGGTGACGACACGTCCGGCGCGAAGGTCTACCGGGAGCCGGGCGGTACGATCTTGTGGCTCAAGCCGTCCAGCCGTGTCACCCTCCCGTCCGGCTATGGGCAGGTGGGGGCGGCCGGGTCGAGCGTGTGGCAGGTGCCGCAGACGCAGAACCCGGACCTGATCTGGCTGGGCTGGTCGACCGAGGCACTGAACGCCGCCAACACCCGCGGGCCTGTCACCTGGACGATCAACTCGATCGACGGCCCCGGCGCGCTGCGCGTCTACCTGTCCGGCTCGTTCGGCGGCGTGCAGTCGATGGTGTTCAACAACGGCGGCAGCTACAGCATCCCGCTCGGCGTTCACGCCCACGCGAACTGGGCGTTCTCCGCCGAGGGCGTCTACCGGATCAGCACGACGCAGACCGCGACCCTCGCGAACGGGCAGGTCTCCTCCGACACGGAGACCCTGACGATCGTGGTCGGGAATGTGGACCCGGCGTCGGCGGCGGGCTCGGGATCGGGCTGCGGCACCATTTCCAACGCGGTGCTGACCGACGATGACGGAACGAGGCTGTCCGCCGATCAGGCCGCGGCGGCTGCGGCGGCTGCGGCCCGTGACCTGCTGCCCGGCCAGGGCACCCCGGTTCCCGGCGGCGGGATCACTGACCCGTTCACCGCGCTCGCGACCGGCAACCCGGTCCCGCTGCTGCTGTCGATCCTCGGCGCGCTCCTGATCGGGGGCGCTGCGGGTACGGGGGTGCTGTGGTGGCGGCGACGGAGGGGCGGCCTTCCGGCGTGATCGACGCATACGAGGGCATGGGCGAGTTCCATGACCTGTTCATGACCGATGTCTGGGGTGGGCTGCGGCCCGCCCTGGCATCGGCCTTCGCCGACCTCGACCCGAACGCGACCGTCCTCGACGTCGGCGCCGGCACCGGGATCGGCACACGGCTGCTCGCTCGGTCCACGGCGCCCAGGTGGTCGCGATCGAGCCGTCGCTGACGATGCGGGCAGTGCTGCTGGCCCGTGTCGCCGACGACCCCGAACTGATCGACCAGGTGAGCGTGCTCGCCGGCGCCGCCCCGGACATCCTCGACGAGCTGACCGGGCCGGTCGCCGGGTTCGTCTGTGCGAACAGGCTCGGCCACCTCACCGCAACCGGGCGGCAGGAGACGTTCGCGCGCCTGGCGACCCTGCTGGAGCCGGGGCTGCGTGACGCCGGCCTGCACTTGGTCGACCCAGACGAACGGATCGGCATCGTCCGGCAGGCGGAGGCCGTCGCATGAGCCGCCGCATGTTCGCCGCCACGGCCGCGCTCGCCGCGACGGTGCTGACGCTGACCGGATGCGCGAGCAAGCCGCTGCTGTCGGCCGAGACCGACCGGCTGCAGGTCATCACGACGACAGGGCTGCTGCGCGATCTCGTGCAGAACGTCGGCGGCGACCGGGTGGACGTCGCCTCAATCGTGCCGGACGGCGCGGACCCGCACATCTACGAGCCGACGCTGCGGGATGCCCGCAACGTCGTGTACGCGGACGTCGCTTTCTCCAACTATGCGCTGCTGGAGGAGCACAACGTCATCAAGACTCTCGACTCCAACCTGCAGGCCGGCGCGGTGAACGTCTCCCTCGCAGAGGAAGCGGTGAAGTACGCCGCGGAGATCATCCCGCTGGTGGAGAACGTCAACCTCGACACGGTGTGGCTCGGTCTGCGTGCGCACGGCGACGGCGCCGCCCGCTACGGCGCGACCCGCACCTCCGAGGTGCTGCTGTCGGCCACCGAGGTCACCGGGCCGGGCGACGTGTTCGCGTACCTGACGGGCACGTTCGGCGACACGGACGTGTACTTCGACTCGTCCAACGGGTTCGACGCGAGCAACGGCTACAAGGACGACACCATGTCCCTGCCGGCCGACGCGCACACGCACCTGTCGTGGACATTCACCGAGCCCGGCATCTACACCGTCACGCTCGACGCCCGCGTGCAGGTCGACGACACCTCGCGCCCGCAAGAGCTCGGGCAGGCGACGTTCACCTTCGCAGTCGGCGTCAACCCCGCCGACGCGGGGATGCCGGACGCGGTGGTGCTGAACCAGGGGCACGCGGACCTGACGGCCAACCTCGAGGACGGGGCGCTGGAGGTCCGGTACGACCCGGAGGGCGGCGGGGAGCACACGCAGGTCTCCTACGCCCCGGAGGAGGTCGTGATCGACGTGCCGTCCAAGGCGCTGTCGGAGATCCCAGCCGGGTCGCAGTTCTCCTTCCTCGGCCGCGCGGGCACGCAGGTCTACCAGCTGCCGCAGGCCGTGCTCGGCAAGCACGTCCACGGCGAGATCGACCCGCACCTGTGGCAGGACGTCCGCAACGGCATGGCCTACGTGCTGCTCATCCGCGACACCCTGATCAGCGCCGACCCCGAAGGTGCCCGCGACTACACGGCGAACGCCGCCGCCTACCTCGCCGAGCTGGAGGACGTGGACGACTACGTGCGCGAGCAGATCGCGACGATCCCCGAGGCGAACCGCTACCTCATCACGACGCACGACGCCTTCGGCTACCTCGCCCACGCCTACGACATGCAGATCGCCGGATTCGTGACCCCGAACCCAGCGGCGGAGCCATCGCTGGCGGATCGCCGGAAGCTGTCGGAGACGCTGCGGACGCTGCGCATCCCGGCGGTGTTCCTCGAACCGAACCACATCGCCCGCGCGAACGTGCTCACCGAGCTCGCCGCCGAGCAGCACGTCCAGGTGTGCCTGATCTATGGCGATGCGCTGGACGACCGGGTGCCGAGCTACGTCGACATGATGCGGTTCAACGCCGACTCCCTCCGCGATTGTCTCAGCGGATGAGCGCACTCCAGCTCGCCCGGCAGGGCGACCCCATGACCGAACCGATGAGAGAGAAAGCAGTCCCCGATGACGACCCTCACCCGACCCCGCAGGCGAGCCGCCGGCGCCATGCGCGCCGGGATCGCCGCCCTCGCCCTCATGTTGCTGGCCGCGCCGACCGCCGCGTTCGCCGAGGACGGTGACGACGACCCGAACCTCGATCAGACCCTCGACGCGAACCTCGCGGTCGTCCACGGCGAGCGGACGTTGGATGCCGGGCACGTCGACATGGGGCCGAAGTTCGTCGACGGCGAGTGGACGTTCCTCATCCACGATGACGTCGCCAAGGCCGACGCGAACGCGGCGAGCGTGTGGCGCTACCCCGACGAGACCGTCTTCCACGTCCTCGACCAGGCGCAGCTGTCCGTCCCGGATGATCCGGCCTACGCCTTCGTCGGCGCGGACCCCGGCGAGCCGGTGTGGGTCGTGCCGCAGACGCAGAACCCCGAGGTCGTGTGGCTGGGCTGGAACACGCAAGACCCGGAGGTGATGCAGACGATCGACCGCGGTGTCACCCTGTCGCTCACCGGCGCGCAGGGGCCGGGGGTCGTGACGACCTACCTCCAGTCGGGGTCGTTCGGGGAGCCGCAACTGCTGTGGGACTCCCGCCTGCCCGACGCGCAGCCGATATGGGTCGACGTGAACACGCACACGCACGCGAACTGGGTGTTCACCGAGCCTGGCATCTACCTGCTTCAGCTCGAGGCGACCGCTCACCTCGTGGACGGCTCGACCGTCTCCGACACGCAAGTCATCCGGTTCGCCGTCGGCACCGCGACCGCCCCGGCCGACGCGCTCGCCGCGAGCTGGGACGGCGCTGCCGCCCCGGCCCCCGGCGAGGGCGCGGATGCGGAGGACGTGACGCTGGACGAGCCGGCGACCGCCGCCCCGGAGCCGGCCGGCGACCCGCTCGTGCCCATCCTGATCGGCGCGATCGCCCTGGTCGCGGTCGCCCTGGTCGCCGGCGTGGTCGTCGTGATCGTGCGCGGCAACCGCGCTAAGCGGCGCGCGCTCGCCGCCCGCACCCAGGACAGCGACCTCGTCCTCGATCGGGTATCCGAGGACGCGCGATGACCGCGGCGCTCGTGATCGAGAACGTGTCCGTCGAGCTCGGCGGCCGGCTCGTCCTCACCGGCACGGACATGGCCGTCGACCGCGGCGAGCTCGTCGGACTGATCGGCCCGAACGGAGCCGGGAAGACGACCCTGCTGCGCACCGTCCTCGGAGTGCTCGCCCCGAGTACCGGCCGCGTGCTGGTCGAGGGCCGCGTCTCCAAGCCCGGCCGCACCCCGATCGGGTACGTCCCGCAGCGGCACGAGTTCGCCTGGGAGTTCCCAATCTCGGTCGCGAACGTCGTCATGACCGGCCTGACTGGGCGGCTCGGGATGTTCCGCCGGCCTGGCGTCGCTCAATGGGAGGCCGTCGCGGATGCGCTGGAGCGGGTGCGCATGACGGACCTCGCGGATCGCCCCGTGGGGCAGCTCTCCGGAGGTCAGCGCCAGCGGGTGCTCGTCGCCCGCGCGCTCGCCGCGCAGCCCGCGGTGCTGCTACTCGATGAGCCGTTCACCGGCCTGGACATGCCCACCCAGGAGCTACTGTCCGTGCTGTTCGCCGACCTCGCCCGCGAGGGCCGCGCCGTGCTGATGACGACCCACGACCTGCTGTCGGCGCTGGACGGCTGCGACCGGATCGCGCTGCTGAACCGCACGATCATCGCCACGGGCACACCCGCCCAGCTCGCCGCCGACCCCGCCTTGTGGATGACCACGTTCGGCGTCGGCGCCGACTCCGCCCTGCTGCGCATCCTGGCTGCCACATCTCCTGAACGGCGCGTGACTGCATGAACCCGATCGACTTCCTCACCGACCTGCTCAACCCCGACCTCGCGTTCCTCCCGAAGGCGCTCGCCGTCGCGGTCATGTCCTCCCTCGTCTGCGGCGTCGTCGGCACCTTCGTCGTGCTGCGCGGCATGGCCTTCATCGGCGATGCCGTCGCCCACGCCGTCTTCCCCGGTCTGGCGGTCGCGTTCGTCGTCGGCGGCAACCTCGTGATCGGCGGCACCATCGCCGGCATCCTCACCGCCGTTCTCGTCGCGGTGTTCTCGCAGAACCGCAGGCTGAAGGAGGACTCCATCATCGGGGTCTTTTTCGTCGCCGCGTTCGCCCTCGGCATCGTCGTCATCTCCCAAGCCCCCGGCTACGCCGGCTCCTTGCAGCAATTCCTGTTCGGCTCGATCACAGGCATCCCCGACTCCGATCTCTACGTCGTCGGTGGGACCGGGGTGCTCGTACTCGCGGTGATCTTCGCCCTGCACAAGGAGTTCGTCACCATCTCTCTCGACCGGGAGTCCGCGCGCGCGATGGGCGTGAAGGTGTTCTGGCTCGACCTCGTGCTCTACGTCCTGGTCACCCTCGCCGTCGTCATCAGCGTGCAGACCATCGGCAACATCCTCGTGCTCGCGCTGCTCATCACGCCGGCGGCGACCGCCCGGCTGCTGACCGACCGGCTCGGGATCATGATGCTGCTCGCCCCGATCATCGGCGGCGTCTCGGCCCTCGTCGGCCTCTACATCTCCTGGTCGTGGGACTTCCCGACCGGCGGCACGATCGTCCTCGTCCTGACCGCTGCGTTCCTGCTCGCCTGGTTCTTCGCCCCCCGGCAGGGCCTCATCGCGAAGACCTGGCGGCGGCGCACCCGCGACCGCGCCGTCGAGGCGGCCCCTCCTGCCGCCGAGCCCGAGCCCGAACCCGAGCCCGACCTCGAACCTGTGAACACCGGAGCCCTCTGATGACCGACCCGACCCCCGCATCCCGCCGACGCGACTCCTTCGACGCGATAATCGAGACTCCCGTCACCGACAGCCCGGTCGAGTCAGCGCGGCCGTCCGCGTGGCGGCGGTGGGCCCTGCCGGCCGCGACGATCGTCCTAGCGGTGCTCGGTGTCGGCGCGCTCGCGGCGGCGGCGCTCACCCCGCCGCCCGCCGACGCGACCACGACGGCGGCGACGTCCACCCCGACCCCGACGCCGAGCCGGACCCCGATCCGCGTGCAGCCCACCCCCGCCCAGGCCACCCTCGGCACCCTCGCGGCCGCTGATCGGCCCGTGGCCGAACGCGCCCACCCCGCCTGGGTCACGCGGATCGCGAAGGCCGGGAACATCCCCGAGCGGGCGCTGGCCGCCTACGCCGGTGCCGCCCTCGCCGCCAACGAGACGCACCCCGGTTGCGGCATCGGCTGGAACACCCTCGCCGCGATCGGCTTCGTCGAGTCCGAGCATGGCAGCATGACCGGTGCGACCCTCCGCCCCGACGGCACCGTTGCTCCGGCGATCATCGGCATCCCGCTGGATGGGAACGGGACGAACCCCGTTCCCGACACCGACCAGGGGCGTATCGACGGTGACGCCGTCTGGGACCGCGCAGTCGGCCCCATGCAGTTCATCCCTTCCACGTGGGAAGCGGTCGGCCAGGACGGAAACCGGGACGGCAAGACCGACATCAATCAGATCGACGACGCGGCCCTGGCTGCCGCGATCCACCTGTGTGACGTCGGCGGCGACCTGACCGTCTCGGCGAACTGGATCGCCGCGATCGGTGCCTACAACCCCTCCGTCGAGTACAACAACCGCGTCGCGGATGCGGCGAGTCACTTCGCGACCCTCCGGTGAGCGCATCCACCGCGCCGTGTTCGGGCACGCTAAGATCGTCCACGTCCTCGAGGGTGCCGCGCAGGTCGATACCGCCACCGGCATCCACGAGCTGACGCCGGGCTCCGCGATGACCCTCGGGGCCGGCATGTGGTGCTCAGTACGCCCGGCACCGACTGTGCGGCTCTGGACGCTGTACTTCGACGAGTCCTTCCTCCGCGCTCACATGCGATGGGTGCTCGCCGACACGACGCGCGTCCGTCCGGGCGTGCATCCCGACGCCTGGACGTCGTGTACGGCGCTCTGCGCGGCGACACGCCCCGCGTGATACTCGCCGCGAGTGAGCATTCCTGCTCCGTAGTCTCGGGCGAGATCCTCCATCCGCTCGCGCGCGGCCATGATCCGTCCCATTGCCTCCGCGACCGCACCGCCTGTCTCTGGAGTGTCGGCCGGGAGCGTGGTGACGGCAAGACGGGCGATCACCGCTTCCCTGACAACAGCCTCCAGGCCAGAAGCGCTGACCGACAGACCGCCGCGTTCGGGGTGGCCTGGCACAGGCATGCAGCGGTAAAAGCGGCGCCTGGCGTCCGAAGGGCCAGGGAGCGTGCATCCGTTCGAGCTCTACTACGACATCGACAAGCCCGGGGCGCCGGAGGAGATCTCCTCGAAGCTGCCGAGCAACAGCTCTCGTCGCCGGGGTCTCGGTGTGCGACGGATCGACCACTTCAACGTGCAGACCTCGAGGGAGACGATCAACCAGGCCGAGGGCTGGGTGCGTGAGAACCTCGGGTTCCGTCGCCGGGAGTACGCGCTGCACCGGGATGACACGACGGTGCTGGCCTCGTGGATGTCGGTGACGCCCCAGGTGCACGACCTGGCGATGGTCGCGAACTCGTTCGGCAAGACCGTTTCCCGGCCGATGCGCCGCATCTGTTCGAGGCGATCACACCGCAGGCGACGCTCTTCGTGTGCACGACGATCCCGCAGCTGTCGATGGACGGACGCGGCAACACCTTCTGAACGGCTCGGCTCAGATGTCGAACCGCGCCACGAGCTTGCCCAGCACGTCGCCGGCGAGGAGCCGCCGGAAGCCCTCGGGCACCGCCTCGAAGGAGATCTCCTCGTGGCGCGGACGGACGCCCGTGACCGCCAGCATCCGCAGCAGCGCCCCGAATTCCACGCGCGTGCACCCCGTCGATCCGACGATGCTCAGCTGCTGGTAGAACACGCGGTGCAGCTCGGCCGGGGGCATGCCGCCGCTGGTGGCGCCGGCGACCACGATCGTGCCGCCGGGTCGCGCCGAGCGCAGCGAGTGCGCCCAGGTCGCCTCGCCGACGGTCTCGACGACCACGTCGGCCCGTTCGGGCAGGCGCGCACCCGGCTCGAACACCTCGTGCGCGCCGCACTCCCGCGCGAAGCGCCGCTTGGCCTCGGTGCGGGCGGTGGCGAACACGCGGGCGCCGGCCGCCGCGGCGAGGGCGATCGCGGCGCTGGCCACACCGCCGCTCCCGCCCTGCACGAGCACGACGTCGCCCGGCTGCACGTGCGCGCGGGTGAACAGCATCCGGTACGCGGTGCCCCACGCGACGCCGAGACAGGCCGCCTCCGAGAAGGTGAGGCCCTCGGGCTTGGGGACGACCATCGCGTCGGGCACGACGATGTATTCGGCGAGGGCACCGTCGATGGTCTCCGACAGCAGCGCGCGCCCGGGGTCGAGCGTCTGGTCGCCGCGGCCGCGTGCCGCATCGCCCATGACGGGGTGGATGACCACGTCGCGGCCGTCGTCGGTCACGCCGGCGGCGTCGCAGCCGAGCACGATCGGGATGCGGTCGGCCGGATGCCCGACGCCTCGCAGCGTCCAGGTGTCGTGCGGATTGAGCGCCGCCGCCGCCACGCGCACCCGCGTCCATCCGGTCGGCGGCTCGGGCGTCGGCCACTGCATGAGCCGGAGCCCGTCGAGGGGGGAGTCGGGATGCTGGGACAGAGCCACCGCTGCGCGCATGAGCCGATCATGACGCCACCGCCCGCAGGCGTGCCGACGGCCGTTCCAGTCCGCGGCACACCAGGTCGCTCCGCCTCGCCTGCTCGCCGACGATGGACCGGTGAACACTGACATGCCTGCACCGCACGACGACGTGCACGCCCTCGCCGAGGCGCTGCATCGTGCCGAGGAGGACCGGCGACCCATCCCCCCGCTGTCGCTCACGAGCCCGGGTCTGACGATCGAGTCGGCCTATCGCATCCAGCGGCACAACGTCGAGCTGAGGCTCGCGGCCGGGGAACGGCAGGTCGGCCACAAGGTCGGGCTGACCTCGCGCGCGATGCAGCAGCAGCTCGGGGTGGATCAGCCCGACTTCGGCGTGCTGACTGACCGGATGCAGATCGCGAACGGCGGGACGTTCGATCCGCGTACGCTGATCGCCCCGCGGATCGAGCCGGAGTTCGCGTTCCGCATCGGCGCGGACCTGCCGCCCGCACCCGATCTCGCGCAGCTGCGCGCCGCGATCGACGGCGTGGCCGTGGCGCTCGAGATCATCGACTCGCGCATCGCGGACTGGAAGATCGCACTCGTCGACACCGTGGCCGACAACGCCTCGAGCGCGCGCGTCGTGTGGGGTGAGTTCGCACCGGCGGACGAAGGGATGCTGACGGCCTTGCCCGGGCGCGAGATCACGCTGCGGCAGGACGGCGCCGTCGCCGCCACCGGAGCGGGCTCGGCCGTGCTCGGCGATCCGCTGGTGTCGCTGCACTGGCTCGCCACCGCGATCGGCGCGTTCGGCGAGCGCTTCCGGGCGGGCGACCGGGTGCTGGCGGGAGCGGTGTGCGCGGCGGTGCCGCTGACCGCGGACAGCGAGTGGCAGACCGCCGCGCCGGGACTGGCGCCCGTGCGATTCACCGCCGCGCGAGACTGAGGAGGACGACATGGCCGCCACCCGGCTTCCGAGCACGCACGAGGGCTCTCGCCCGACCTCGACCGGCGACATCCGCCGGCCCGCCGGCTGGCAGGCGGACATCGACGTGTCTGGGCTCGTGGACACCCGCAATGGCATCGTCGACCGGGCGGTGTTCACAGACCGCCGCCTCTACGAGCAGGAGCAGGCGCGCGTCTTCGCCACGAGCTGGCTCTTCCTGGGGCACGTCGACCAGCTGCAGAAGGCGGGCGACTTCTTCACCACGTTCATGGGCGAGGACCCCGTCATCGTGACGCGCGACAAGGAGGGCGGCATCCGTGCGTTCCTGAACTCGTGCCGGCACCGCGGCGCACGCGTGCTGCGCGCCGACTACGGGAACGCGCGCGCCTTCACGTGCACCTATCACGGGTGGTCGTACGACCTGCAGGGGTGTCTGGTCAGCGTCCCCAACGAGGACGGCTACCCGGAGGATCAGTGGGACCGCTCGGCGTGGGGGCTCGTGGAGGTCGCGCGCCTGGACACCTTCCTCGGGCTCGTCTTCGCGACGTGGAACCCCGACGCCCCCGACCTCCGCGACCAGCTCGGCGACATGGCGTGGTACATGGAGGCCTTCCTCGGGCGGGACTCGGAGGGCACGACCGTCGTCGGCGGCATCACCAAGTGGGTCCTCAAGGGCAACTGGAAGCTCGCCGCGGAGCAGTTCGGCACCGACTGGTACCACGTCAACATGTCGCACGCGTCGGCGCTCATGGTGCTCTCGCCGACCGGTCGCGGACCCAAACCGGAGATCGCGGCCACGCCGGGCCGTCAGTACTCCGACGATCGCGGCAACGGCACCGGCTTCCCGACGCATCCGAAGAGCCGGTTCGACGCGCAGCCGGTGCACGCGTACTACGACTACGCCGCGCTCCGCGAGCGACTGGGCGACGCCCGGGTGGAGGGCCCGCTGACGACGGGGCACGCGACGGTGTTCCCGAACTTCTCGTACCTGCCGGTCAACGGCAGCATCCGGGTGTGGCACCCGAAGGGACCCGACGAGATGGAGGTGTGGGCGTGGACGGTGCTCGACAAGTCGATGCCGCCCGACGTGCGCACCGCGCAGCGGCTCTACAACCTGCGCACCTTCGGCCCCTCGGGCATCTTCGAGCAGGACGACGGCGAGAACTGGAGCGAGATCCAGGCGATCTCGCACGGCTGGCGCACCAACTCGGTGCCGCTGAACTACCAGATGGGGCTGGGCAGCGAGCGCGACGACGGGGTGCACCCGGGGTCGACCAGCACCCTGTACAGCGACAGCGCCGGACGGCGCTTCTACCAGAGGTGGGCCGAGCTGATGAACACGCCC
Source organism: Microbacterium sp. (assembly GCF_051953575.1). Classification (GTDB taxonomy): domain Bacteria; phylum Actinomycetota; class Actinomycetes; order Actinomycetales; family Microbacteriaceae; genus Microbacterium. The sequence continues at coordinate 35,747 of NZ_JBQCIP010000061.1, read as the reverse complement.
GCCTGGCACGAGGAGGACTCGGATGACTGAGGGGATCGCGGTCGCCCAGTTGGGCGACGTGCCCGACGGTGAGGCGGTGAAGATCGCGGCGTCCGTCACCGGCACCGTCGACGACATCGCGCTGTTCAACGACGGCGGCGACTACTTCGCCCTCGACGACACCTGCAGCCACGAGAAGGCGTCGCTGTCGGAGGGATGGCTGGAGGACGGCGTCGTGGAATGCCCGCTGCACGCCGGCAAGTTCTGCGTCCGCGACGGCTCGGTGCTGTCGATGCCGGCCACGGTGCCCGTGGCGTGCCACCGCGTCGTGATCGACGGCGACGTGATCCGCGTGGTCCCCGACCCCGATCGCCTGGTGCCGTGACCGCCCGCGAGGCCGGACGGGTCGTCGTCGTCGGCGGCGGCGTCGCCGGATTAAGCGCGGCCCGGTCGCTGCGGACGCTCGGTCACGCCGGGCGTGTGACCCTCGTCGACCCGGAGCCCTGCGCCTACGACCGGCCGCCGCTGAGCAAGAAGCTGTTCGACCCGGACTTCGGGCTCGACACGGTCACACTCGCCGACGACGCGGCGCTCGAGCGGCTCGGCATCGCGTCGCGCTTCGGCCGGCGCGCCGTGGGCATCGACGCGGAGGCCGGCTCCGTCCTCCTCGACAGCGGGGAGACGCTCGCCGCCGACACTATCCTGCTCGCCACCGGCGGACGCGCCCGGATGCCCCGCATCCCGGGCATCGAATCAAGCGCCGTCCATGTGCTGCGCACCTTCGCCGACGCGCAGCGGCTGCGCGAGGCCGTGCGCCCGGAGTCCCGCGTCGTCGTGGTGGGCGCCGGGCTCATCGGGGCGGAGCTCGCCTCGAGCCTGCGCGGCCGCGGCAGCGCGGTCACCCTCGTCGACCCGGTGGAGACGCCCCTCGTCCCGGCGGTGGGGGAGGCGATGGCCGCGGCCCTGCACGCCATGCACGAGCCGCGCGGCGTCGTCGTCGTCCAGGGACTCGTGGAGCGCATCGAGGGCGAGCAGGGCGGGGCTGCCGTGGTGCTGGTGGACGGGCGCCGCATCGAGGGCGACGTCGTGGTCGTCGGCATCGGGATCGAGCCGCGCGACGACCTAGCCCGCGCAGCCGGCCTCGAGGTCGGCGGCGGCATCGCCGTCGACGAGGAGTACCAGACGTCGGCGGCGAACGTCTTCGCCGCCGGCGACGTGGCGCTGCGCGCCGTCGCCGGTGGCGCCGCGCGCCGCGAGGAGCACTGGGAAGCCGCACAGCTGAGCGGCGAGCACGCGGCGTACGCCATGCTGGGCCTACCCGTACCCGAACGCGGCGCCGCATGGTTCTGGTCGGACCGGCACGGCGTCCATCTGGAGGCGGTGGGGCGCATGACCGGCCCGGGCACGGTGGTGCTGCGCGCCTCGAGCGGGCGCCTCGCGGTGTTCCTCGTCGACGACGGCAGGCTCGTCGGGGCGGCGGCGCTCGATGAGCCCATGACGGTGCGCGCGGCGCGGCGCCTGATCGACCAGCGGGTCCCGGTCGCGGCATCCGACCTCGCCGACCCCGCTGTCACGCTCCGTTCGCTTCTGCGGGCCGGGGCATGACCGCCCCGCTGTCGTGCCATGGCGTGCCGAGCCATGCCGTGCCGTGCCGTGCCGTGGCTCGGAACGGCCGATGGACCCCGTCGGGTCCGGGCAGGTGGGATGGATCCATGTCCGACACGCATCTGAACCCCCAGACGCTCAACGGCGCGACATCGTCCGCACCGGCCGCCGTGGCCGACCTCCCGCCCGGGGAGCTCGCAGACCCGCAGACGCACTTCGAGGTCGGGCAGTTCTACTTCCTCGAGGCGGAGCTGCTCGACGACGGCCGGTTCGCCGACTGGCTGGAGATGCTGGCGGAAGACCTCCAGTACTGGGCTCCGATCCGCAGCAACCGGCTGCGCCGGCAGCAGGCGCTGTCGATCGCCGCCCGGGGCGAGTCGGCGTTCTACGACGAGACGAAGGAGTCGCTCGCCTGGCGGATTCGCCGCTACGACTCCGGGATGGCGTGGGCCGAGGACCCGCCCAGCCGCACCCGGCACCTGGTCTCCAACGTGACCGTGCGCGAGCGGTCCGACGGGCTGCTGTCGGCGCGCAGCGCCTTCCTGGTTTATCGCAACCGCCTGCACACCGAGGTCGACGTCTACGCCGGCGGGCGCACCGATGTGCTCCGGCGGAGCGGGATCCACGGCTACGAGGTGGTCCATCGCACGATTCTGCTCGAGCAGAACGTGCTGCTGATGAAGAACATCAGCACCTTCTTCTGAACGCGATCGACGGGAATAGCGCATGACCGAGCACCTCACACGGCAGATCGAGACCACCCTCGGGGACGTCTCGGTGACGACCGTCGGCGACGGCGAACCGCTCGTGCTCCTGCACGGCGGCGGGCCGGGCGCGAGCGCGCTGGCGAACTACCGCGACAACCTCGCGGCGTTCGACGGCTATCGGCTGATTCTGCCCGATCAGCCGGGGTTCGGAGCGAGCTACCGGCCGGACGAGGCGGCCCTCGAAGAGCGGTCGATCACCGAGATCACCGCGGATGCGCTGTTCCAGACGCTCGCCGCCCTCGACGTCGAGCGGTTCTCGCTGCTGGGTAACTCCCTCGGCGGCGCCGCCGCGCTGGCGATGGCCATCGCACAGCCCGAGCGCGTCGCCCGGCTCGTCCTGATGGCGCCCGGGGGAGGGTGGGTGCCCCTCGGGCCGACCCCGACGGAGGGGCAGAAGGAGATGTTCCGCTACTACAACGGCGAGGGGCCCACCGTCGCCAAGATGAAGAGCTTCGTGCGCACCATGGTCGCCGATGCGCGGCAGTTCGACGAGGCGAGCATCCGTCAGCGCTACGAGGCATCCCTCGATCCTTCGCACGTCGAGTTCTACCACCGCTACAACGCCGCCTTCGCGCGTCGTGGCGGGATGGATGCGCTCTGGAAGGACCTCGACCGGATCACGGCGCGCACGCTGCTGGTGTGGGGACGCGATGACCGCACCATCACCCTCGACGGCGCCTGGCTCATGCTGAAGCAGATCCGTGACGTGCAGCTGCACGTGTTCGGAGGCTGCGGGCACTGGGTGCAGGTGGAGAAGAAAGACGAGTTCGAGCAGCTCGTCCGCGGCTTCCTCGACGCATGACCGGCTGGCTGGAGCACGACGTCGCCCTGGTGACGGGCGCGGGCTCGGGCATCGGCAGGGCCGTCGCGCTGCGCTTCCTCCGCGAGGGCGCGGCGGGCGTGGTGGTGTTCGATCGCGACGCGGAGCGGCTGCGCGCGACCGTCGAGGGGGCGGGGGAGCACCGGGAGCGCGTGCTCCCGGTCGCCGGCGACGTTCGCAGCCCGGCGGATCTCGAGGCGGCGGTCGCGGCGACCGTGGCGCGGTTCGGCAAGCTCGACATCGTGGTGCCCAACGCGGGCCTGTGGGACTTCCAGCGCTCCGTGACCGCCACGCCGCCGGCGCAGCTGGCGGCGATGAGCGAGGAGATCTTCGCGGTCAACGTCACCGGATACCTCCTCACCGTCGCGGCCTCGTGGCGCGAGCTGGTGTCGTCGCGCGGCAACGTCGTGATGACGCTCTCCAACGCCTCGTTCCACGTCGCCGGCGGCGGTCCGGTGTACACCGCGGCGAAGCACGCCGCGCGGGGGCTTGTCGCCCAGCTCGCCTACGAGCTGGCGCCCCGCGTGCGGGTCAACGGCGTCGCGATCGGCGGGCTCCGCACCGACCTGCGCGGACCCGAGGCTGGCGGGCTGGCCGACCGCACCATCGCGGACTCGTTCGCGCGACGGGAGGCGTCCGGCGCCGCCGGGGCGAACATGTGGATCCCGCTGCACGACGCCAGCACCGATCCCGACGACTCCACCGGGCCGTACGTACTGCTGGCCTCCGCGCGCAACGCCGGGGTCGTCACGGGCGCGATCGTCAACGCGGACGGCGGCATCGGCGTGCGCGGGTTCGCCACCGCGGCGGGAGGCGACGCGCTGTGAGCGCGCAGCCCGCCCCCCGGCATCCGTCGCCCGACGACGCCCCCCGCGCCGCGATCCGCGTGCGCCGGGCGCGCGACGGCGACCTCGTCGACGCCTACCCCGCGGGCAGCCACGACCAGGAGCTGCTCGTGACGGGCGAGGCCTCCGCCGCACAGCTGGCGGCGGCCGCCGAGAGCGCCCTCGCCGTCGATCCCCGCTGCCGCCGCGTCATCCTCGCCGTGACCGAGGGGGATCTCGACGAGATCTCCCGGGCCGAGGACGCCGGGTTTCGATACGTCGTCGACGTCGAGATCCGCGCCGGCGGGCGCTCGCTGCTGGTGCGCGAGCCCGGCTGGGTCCTCGCGCAGCCCCACGTCCTCGACGACATCCCGCTGAAGGAGTAGTCCATGCACAAGACGAAGGTCGCCATCATCGGGTCCGGCAACATCGGCACCGATCTCATGTTCAAGGTGATGAGGCTGTCGGACCGGCTCGAGATGGCGGTGCTGGTGGGCATCGACCCCGACTCCGACGGTCTCGCCCGGGCCGCGCGCCTCGGCATCGAGACCACGCACGACGGGGTGGAGGGGCTCGTCGCGAGCCCCCAGTTCGACGACATCGACATCGTCTTCGACGCGACCAGCGCCGGCGCGCACCGGGTGAACGCCGAACGGCTGCGGCCGCTGGGAAAGCGGCTGGTCGACCTGACGCCTGCGGCGATCGGGCCGTACGTGGTCCCCTCCGTCAACCTCGACGCGCACGCCGGCGAAGACGACATCAACATGGTCACGTGCGGCGGGCAGGCCACGATCCCGATCGTCGCCGCCATCGCACGGGTCGCACCCGTCCACTACGCCGAGATCGTGGCATCCATCGCCTCGCGTTCGGCCGGCCCCGGCACCCGGGCCAACATCGACGAGTTCACCGAGACCACGGCGGCGGCCATCGAACAGGTCGGAGGCGCGGCGCGCGGGAAGGCGATCATCGTGCTGAACCCCGCGGAGCCGCCGATGATCATGCGCGACACCGTGCAGGTCGTCACCTCGCGACTGGATGCCGCCACCCGCGCACGCGTCGAAGAGGCGGTCGCCGCCCAGGTGGCGGAGGTCGCGGGCTTCGTGCCGGGTTACCGGCTCAAGCAGGACGTGCAGTTCCTCGACCAGGGCGGAGAGCTCGACGCGCTCCTTCCCGCGGAACGGGTCGACGCCGGCGGCTACACACGGGTGACCGTGTTCCTCGAGGTGGCCGGCGCCGCGATGTACCTGCCCGACTACGCCGGCAACCTCGACATCATGACCAGCGCGGCGCTCCGTGCCGCCGAGAGACTGGTCGCGCTGCACCCCGCGAAGGAGCACACGCCATGACCCGCGTCTACCTGCAGGACGTCACCCTGCGCGACGGCATGCACGCCATCCGTCATCGGATCCCGCCCGCCGCCGCCGCCGAGATCGCGGGCCGACTCGACGACGCGGGGGTGGATGCGATCGAGATCGCCCATGGCGACGGGCTGGCGGGCAGCTCCCTCACCTACGGCGTCGGGTCCCACTCCGACGCCGCGTGGATCGAAGCGGTCGCGGCGCGCGTGCAGCGAGCGGTGCTGACCACGCTGCTGCTTCCCGGCATCGGGACCTTGCGCGATCTGCGGAGGGCGTTCGAGCTCGGCATCACCTCGGTGCGCATCGCGACGCACTGCACCGAGGCGGACGTCGCGGCGCAGCACATCTCCGCTGCGCGCGAGTGGGGGATGGATGTCTCGGGCTTCCTCATGATGTCGCATCTGAGCGATGCCGCCTCGCTCGCGAAGCAGGCGAAGCTCATGGAGTCCTACGGCGCCCGCTGCGTCTACGTGACGGACTCGGCGGGACGCCTCACCATGAGCGGCGTCGCCGACCGCGTGCGCGCCTACCGGGACGTCCTCGACGAGAGCACCGAGATCGGCATCCACGCGCATCAGAACCTCAGCCTCGCCGTCGCCAACTCGGTCGTGGCTGTGGAGGGCGGCGCGCGTCGCGTCGATGCGTCGCTCGCCGGGCACGGTGCGGGAGCCGGCAACACGCCGATCGAGGCGTTCGTCGCCGTCGCGCGCCTGCAGGGCTGGGAGACGGGCGCGGATCTCTTCGCGCTGCAGGATGCCGCGGACGACCTCGTGCGCCCGCTGCACGACAGGCCGGTCCAGGTCGACCGCGAGACCCTGTCGCTCGGCTACGCCGGCGCCTACTCGAGCTTCCTGCGCCACGCCGAGACCGCTGCCGCGCACTACGGCCTCGATGCGCGCGACATCCTCGTGGAGGTCGGCGCGCGCGGACTCATCGGCGGGCAGGAGGACATGATCGCGGATGTCGCGCTCGACCTCTCCGCGCGCGGTCGCTGAAGTCCCGTTCCTGGCCGACGCCCGCAAGGACGTCGGCCAGGAACCGCGCTCACCGTGCCTCGGCCAGAGTGCGGGAGGTCTGAAGCGCCCTGCTTGCGGCGTAGCAGAGCCGGCGGAGCTCGACCGCGTACTTGGTCGGATCCGCACCCGCTGGGCAGGAGACAGAGAAGGCGGCAACCGGTCGTCCGCGCGGCCCCATGACCGGACCCGCGATGCAATGGAGGTCTTCGAGGAGCTCGCCCCGATCGACCGCGACCCCCCGCTCGCGGACAGTCTCGAGCTCGCGCGCGAGGAGCTCAGGGTCGACGATGGTCCTCGCAGTCCATTGCGAGAGCGGTCCGGCCAGGGTTGCATCCATCGCGCCGGCGTCGTGGGCGAGCAGCACCTTGCCGACTGCTGTGCAGTAGGCCGGGATGCGGCCACCGATCCGACTCGGCGAGCGCACCGATCGATGGCCGTGGAGCTTGTTGAGATACACGACGTCGGTGCCGTGCAGCGCCGCGAGGTGCACGGTCTGATGCGTTGCCTGGTAGAGGTCCGCGAGGTATGGCGTGAGCAGGTCACGCAGCGCGTCGTGGATCGGGGAGTCCACTCGAGCGCCGATCTCTGCAAAGACAGGCCCGAGGCGGTAGGCCGTCCCGGCCCGCTCGACGGCCCGATTACGCTCGAGCATTCCGAGGATCCGATGGGCTGTCGACTTGCTCATCCCCGAACGTCGGGCCAGTTCGCTGACTCCGACACCGGTCTGGGTCTGCGCTCGGAATGCGACTAGGAGGCTAAGGGCCTTGTCGACCGATGCCCGGTCATCGCGCGTTCGAGTTGCCGCGTCCATGGGGCCCCCCTAGGTTTGGCGCGGAGCGGCATTCGGGTCCACATCCACGTCGATGTTTGTCGGATGTGTAAATGTATCCGAACGCGACGAGTTTTAGGTAGTTTCAAATGGCGGATCGTCACTTTTAGTGGACGCGCGAGGCTGCACTCGTCCCGAGCGTGCGTCAGTCCTACGACGTCAGACTCGTGCGCGATGCGGAAGTGTTGGGGGTGGAAGCGAGGCTCAGTGCGTTCCCATCACATGCGCGCCAAGCGGCTGGGGAAGCGGCCGGTGGGCGCCAGCGGCGGCCTGGTCAACACCGGCTGCACCGGCAGCGACCAGTAGCCCGACAGCCGTCACCGCGAGAAGCCATGGCCCGCGGAGTGGGGCGCTCACGGTGCGCCCCAACCGAACCGGTGGGTGCGAATCGCGTAGTAGGTGAACGTCTCCGCCCGCGATACGCCGGGAATCGCCCGGATCTGCTGGTTGATCAACGCGAACAGCGACTCCTGGTCGGTTGCGATTACCTCGACAAGCAGGTCGTATCGGCCGGCGGCGAGCACGACGTAGATCACGCTCTCGATGTCGTTGAGCGCTGAAGCCACGGATTCGACGTCTCCGTCGGCGACGATGCCGATCATGGCCATGCTTTGATAACCCAGCCGGAGCGGATCAGTGACGCCGACGACCTGCAGGATGCCACGGTTCTGCAGTCGCATCACACGCTTGCGTGCGCCGCCTGCGCTGAGACCGACAAGGTCGCCCAGTTCTGCGTTACCAAGCCGCCCGTCTTGTTGGAGTGCGGCGCCGCCCTGTCGACCCGGAGGGGTCGGCAGGGCGGCGTTCTCGGTGTGTCAGCGAGCGTGCGTGTCGCTCAGGATCTCCAGGCACGTGACGGCCGCGGCGGCCGACCAGGCCTGGGGGCGGCACGCGGCCGGGTAGGGCGTCGGCGACGGCGTCTGGGTGGACGCGTCGCCCGCGTGCAGCTCGGGAACGCGGTACGAGAAGCCCTCCGCGGCCGCGAGGAGACCCTCGACGACGACGCGGGCGGGTTCCCGCAGGCCGGCCTTCGCCATGCCGCGCGCGCAGATCGCGGTGTCGTGGGTCCAGACGCTGCCGCCGTGGTACGACAGCGGCCAGTAGCCGGCGGCATCCGCCGACATGGTGCGGATGCCGAACCCGCTGGCCATCGACGCGCCCACGAGGAGCTCCGCGACGCGGGCCTCGTCCTCGGCGTCGAGCAGTCCCGTGCCGAGGAGGTGGCCGATGTTGCTGGTCAGGGTGTCGACAGGCCGCTTGTCGCGGTCCAGCGCGACGGCGGGGTAGCGCCCCTCGGGCGTGGTGATCCAGAACGTCGCGGCGAAGCGCTCGCGGAGCGCCGCCCCCCACTCGCGCAGTTCAGCGGGAGCGGGAGCATCGCCGCCGAGCGGCTCGGACGCGAACGCCTCGAGCAGATCGGCACCTGCCAGCGCCGCCTCGTACGCGTACGCCTGCACCTCGCACAGCGCGATCGGCCCCGTCGCCAGGGTGCCGTCGCGCCACTGGATCGAGTCGCCCGAGTCCTTCCAGCCCTGGTTGGCAAGGCCACGGCCGGTGCGGTCGATGTAGTCGAGGAACCCGTCGCCGTCGCTGTCGCCGACGTCGAGGATCCAGCGCAGCGCACGCACGAGGGCCGGAAGGAGCTCCCGCACCTCGGCTTCGGGCATCCCGCCCCGCCAGGCGTCGCCGAGCAGGCACACCCACAGCGCCGTCGAGTCGACGCTGCCGTAGTACAGCGGCGGCAGCGAGATCCCCTCGCCGGGGATCTCGAGCGTCGTGGAACGCAGCTCATGGAGGATCTTGCCGGGCTCCTGCGCCGTCTCCGCGTCGTCGACGGTGCCCTGCAGGCGCGCGAGCACGCGGAGGGTGGATGCCGCGACCCGCGTGTCGACCGACAGCGCGAGGCGAGCCGCCCAGATCGAGTCGCGCCCGAACAGCGTGAAGAACCAGGGGGCGCCGGCGGCGTAGAACTCGTCCTCCGGGTGATCGGGCAGGGCCAGCCGCAGCGCGTCGAGGTCGCCAAGCGCGGTCTCGAGCCAGCGGGCGAGGCGCGGGTCGGTCGGGCGGATGCCGTCCGCCAGCGCGCGGGCGTCCCACGGCGCGGCCGTCGCGGCCTGGCGCACGACGAGAGTGTCGTCGAGCGCGATCTCCCACGTCACGCTCGTGGTCGACGCGGGCTCGACGACGACCGGCCACGTGGCCACGAGCGCACCCGAGTCATCGACGACGAGCTCCGCGCCGGGAGCGCGCAGCACGAACGACTGGGCGCCGCTCGAGACCGTCGTGGCGCCGTCCGCCGTCTCGACACGGACGTCGCGCGTGTCGGCGATTCCCGACTTGACGTCGTGCAGCGAGGCGAAATCGGGCTGCAGGCGCAATGTCAGCGAGGTCTCCACCGGCGTGGGAAGGCGCGAGGCCACCGTGAGTGTCTCGCTGACGACGCCGCTCTCGACCCGGCGGTCGCGGATCACGCGCACCTTGGGGTCGGGGAGGTGGTCGTCGACGCCGCGCAGCAGGCCCCCGAACACGACGCGCGCGGGCCCGTCGGGTGCCGTCGAGATCCACTCGATCGGGGACTGCGCACAAGACAGCTCGATCGCGCGGATGTGGCGGACGTCACCGTGATACACCCCGTCTATCGCAGCTGCTCCCGCATCGCCGCTGCGGCTCGACCACCACTGGGTCGGCGCTCGGAACGCGATGACGGCGTCGTTCAGCAGTGGCTGCAACGGCGGGGCGCCGGTTGCGTCGTTGTTCATTCCTTGACGGCTCCTTCACTGGTGTTCATGATTCGCCGCTGGAACACGAAGAACATCACGGCGACGGGGATCGTCATGATGAGTGCGGCGGCGAGCTTGAGGGGGTACTGGGTGCCCTGGCTGAGCTGCCCGGAGGCGAGCGAGGCCACACCCTTGGTCAGGGTCGTGAGCTCCGGCGACTGGGTCGCCACGATGAAGTGCGACAGCTCGTTCCACGATCCCTGGAACGACAGGATGATGATCGTCACCAGGGCGGGGCGGGCCATGGGCAGCACGACCGACCAGAACAGGCGGAACGTGCCTGCCCCGTCGATGCGCGCCTGCTCCTCGACCGAGGCCGGGATGGACTCGAAGAAGTTCTTCATGATGAACACGCCCGCCGCGTCCACGAGGAGCGGCAGGATCATGCCCGCGTACGAGTCGTACAGACCGAGCTGGTTGATGACGAGGAACTTCGGGATGAGGAGCACGACGGCCGGCACCGCCATTACCGCGACCACGGCGGCGTACACGACGCCGCGTCCGCGGAAGTTCAGTCGCGCCAGCGCGTAGCCGGCGAGCGAGCAGAAGAACACGCGGCCGAGCGTGACGCAGACGGTCACCACGGCGGAGTTGGCGAACCACACCGGGAAGTCGCTGCGCAGGAACAGGCGTTCGTAGGCGGCGACCGACCAGGTCTGCGGGATCAGCGAGACGGGATCGACGGCGGCCTCGGCATCCGTCTTGAACGAGGTCGCCACCTGCACCAGGAACGGATAGATGTACACCAGGGCGAGCGCGATAAGCAGCGCGTAGAGCACGACCTGCCATGCCCTCGTACGTGTGTGCCATCCGCGACGCCTGCGCGTCTGCCGGGGCTTCGGGTGCTCCTGCGCGAGCACGCGGCTCTCTTTGAGAGTGGTGCCGGTCATCGCGTCGCCTCCTTCTCGGGCGCGGCGGGCGAGGGATGCCTCGTCACGACCTGGTACTGGCGGATGCGGCGCTTCGAGACCGGTCGGTCACGCAGCACCCAGCGCTGGAAGGTGGCGAACACGATGACGATGGCGAACAGGATGAAGGCGATCGCCGCGCCCCGTCCCCAGTCCTGGTCGAGGAATGCGGACGAGTACGACAGGTACGCCGGGGTCATCGTGGTCTTCGCGGGGCCGCCCTGGGTGCCGGTGTAGATCTGGTCGAAGACCTGCCAGCAGCCGATGAGTCCGAGGGTGAGGACGGTGAACAGCGTCGGGCGCAGCTGGGGGAGGGTGATCCTCCAGAAGCGCTGCCATCCGTTCGCGCCGTCCATCATCGCGGCCTCCTGAACCTCGCCGCTGAGGTTCTGCAGGGCGGCGATGAACAACAGCATGAACGTGCCGCTCGTCGTGAACACGGCCATCAGGATGAAGGCGCTCATCGCCACGGACGGGCCCGAGAGCCAGTCCCACCAGGAGAGGCCGAGGAAGTCGTTCTCGGTCAGGAAGGCGGGGCCGGTCGTGATGCCGACCGAGGCGAGGGCGTTGTGGATGATGCCGCTGGGGTTCTGGAACCAGTTCGGCCCGTTCAGACCCAGCCACGAGAGGATCTCGTTCACGACGCCGGTCGCCGAGAACAGGAATAGCCACAGCACTGTGATCGCGACCGAGCTGGTGACGGAGGGGAAGTAGAAAGCGGTGCGGAAGAGGCCGCGGCCCTTCAGGATCGCGCGATTGACGAGCACCGCGAGGAACAGCGCGAGTGCCGTCTGCAACGGCACGACGAGCAGCACGTACCAGGCGTTGTTGCGCAGCGCCGTGCCGAAGTCCCGGGTGGGCAGGCCGCCGTCGACGGTGATGGCGGCGTAGTTCTCCAGCCCGACGAACTGCACGTTCGGCGACAGCGGGCTGCCGCGCCCCGACCAATCGGAGAAGCTGACCCACAGCGCCATCAGCACGGGGATGAGCAGGAAGACGCCCAGGATGATCAGGACGGGCAGGGTGAATATCCACCCCGCGAGCGCCTCCCCGCGCCGGAGGCCCTGCTGGGGCCTCCGGACGCGGGGCGACGCCGACGTGGCCGCGGTCATGGGCTAGCCCACGACCGCTTCGAGGTTGCCCTGCACGGTGTCGAGGATCTGCTGCGGGTCGCCGGTCTTCAGGCCCTCGAGCTGGGCGTTGAAGTCCGAGATGACCGCGGTGACGCCGTCGTTGGTGGGCACGCCCTGCGCGTAGTCGGCGCCGGCGAGGAACGCGGACAGCTCCGGGTTCGCGGCCGTCCAGTCGTCGGCGGCGGACTCGACGGACGGCATCGGGCCGAACGCCTCCGAGAACGCCAGCTGCTGCTCGGCGCTGGTCAGGTACTCGACGAGGTCGAGTGCGGCCTTCTGGTTGGGGCTGTCGGCGGCCATGCCCCAGCAGTTCGTGAACTGCATAGTGCCCTTGCCCTCGGGGCCCGCGGGCAGCTCGGCGACGGTGTAGTCGACCTCGGGGAAGTCGTTCGTCATCGCGCCGGTGATCCAGTTGCCTTCGATCGTCATCGCCGACAGCTGCTTGCCGAGCGCTTCGCCGCCCCAGCCCGCACCGAGGTCGGACGCGTACGCGAAGGTGCCCGCAGCCAGCTGCTCCTGCACGAAGGTGAGCGCCTCGACGTTCTCGGCGCTGTCGGCCACCGCTTCGGTGCCGTTCTCACTGACGAGCTTGCCGCCCGCCTGCGCCATGAACGCGCCGATGCGCTGGTACTCCGGCCCGAACGACAGGCCGGTCACGCCGTCCTTCGTGAGCGTGGCCGCGACGGTCGCGAGCTCGTCCCACGTGGTCGGGATGTCGGCATCGGTCAGGCCCGCGGCATCCCACAGTCCCTTGTTGATGATGAGCTGCAGCGTCGAGAAGTCCTTGGGTGCGCAGTAGAATTCGTCGTCGTAGGTGAAGTTCTGCACGAGCGACGGGTAGAAGTCGTCCTTGTTCTCGAGCTGGTCGCCGTAGGCCTTGAGGGAGCCGTTGCCGGCGTAGCCCGCCAGCGCCTCGGTGGCGAGGTAGAACAGGTCGGCTGGGGTGCCGGCCGCGAATCCCTGGGACAGCTGCTGCGGCAGGTCGTTGGCCACCTGCACCTTCGCGTCGACGCCGGATTCGGCCGACCAGGCGGCGACGGCGTCCTCGACGGCGGCGGTCTCGGCTTCGCCCGACGACCCGATGAGGATCGTGAGCGCGTCGTCGCTGGAGGTGAACTCGCCCGAGGCGGTGTCGTCGCCTCCGCTGAACCCCGAGCCGCAGGCGGTCAGGCCGAGCGTGGCGGTGACGAGCATTGCGCCGCCGCCAAGCAGAGCGCGAGTGGTGTGCCGTGTCATTTGACTCTTCCCCTTCGATGAGTTGTGACGAGATCGACGCGGGTGCGTCGGCTTCGATCGTAATTTGAACGATCAAAGAGCGTCATCAAGTCACCATAGAAAACCCCCAGCGAGGCTGTCAACCGGTTCGTCGTGGCCATAGGATAACGATTTGAACGATCAGAACACGCGGTGCCAGTGAAGGGGCCCATGTCAAAAGCGCCGACAGTCGAAGACGTGGCTCGCGCAGCGGGTGTCTCGAGACAAACAGTGTCGAATGTGCTCAACGCGCCCGACATCGTCAGGGAGGAGACTCGACTGAGGGTGCGTCGCGCAATCGCAGAGCTTGGGTACCGTCCTCACGTCGCCGCGCGGCAGTTGCGCACGCAGCGGAGCTCGACGATCGGGATTCACCTCGACCCGTATGCCGGCGGCATTTCAGGCGTGGTGCTCGACCGGTTCGTGCATGCCCTCACAGAGCAGGCGGGTGACCGCGGGATGCGCATCCAACTCTACGCGGCGCGGTCTCCTGCTGAGGAGATCGCGAGGATGCGGGAACTGACTGACGGAGGTGAGATTGACGCAGTCGTGATCACGGGTACATTTCACGGTGATCCGCGCACGCGATGGCTCGCTGAGAGGGACGTCCCATTCGTGGCGTTCGGGCGGCCGTGGGGTGAAGACGACTTCAGTGCGCCCTCGCATCTCTGGGTTGACGTCGACGGCGCCGCCGGTACCCGTGCCGCAACCCGTCACCTGCTTGGGCGCGCCGGATCCCGGATCGCATTTCTGGGCTGGCCAGCAGGCTCCGGCACGGGGGACGACCGGGAGCGCGGGTGGCGAGAGGCCATGGACGATGCGGGTGCGCGTGGCGAGCGTCTGGTGTGCGAGGAAGACGTCGCGCATGCTCGAGCGTTGGTCGCCGACTGCCTCGACAGCCTGGGAATGGTCGACGGCATCGTGTGTGCGAGTGACTCGCTCGCCATCGGAGCCCACCTCGCGACCGCGGATGCGCGTGTCGCGGGGCTGCCGGTGGTGGGATTCGACAACACCCCCGTGGTGGAGGCGTTGGGTCTGAGCAGCGTCGAGCAGCTTCCGGAACGCGTGGCAGCCGGGGCGATCGAGTTGCTCATGGGAAACACTGGAAGAATCATCTCCCCGCGGCCCGCCACGCCCGGCCATGCACACGTCCTCGTTGAGCCTCGTCTCATCGTGCGCTGACAGCGACGTTCAGGCCCTTTCGGTCACTGGCGTGGTCGCCAGCACGTCATGAAACGCGAGTCGGTGCGCGACCGATTCCCGCGGCGAAACCGCACAGCTTCTACGCCAGCAGTGTTGAACGAGTCGTTTCGAACCCTCCCGATGCCGTGAACTCGACACGGTCCGCGTCCCGAGGAACGGAACCGGCAGCGGCGGGCGGACCCGAGTAGGAGCGGCGTGTGACCACACGCATCCGACACGGAGCAGAGGAGAGCCGTGAGTATCGAGATCACTCACAACGTCTTGGCAGGCACGCCGTGGCCGCCGTATGAGCCGATCGCTCCCGAGCGGGTGCTCCGGGGCGCACCGAGAACATCGACAATCGCCACCGGGAGGGTGGGCGACTCCGAAGTCGGCCTCTGGCGCGTGACGGAGGGGGAGTTCACCACGGAGCACATCGGGTACGTGGAGTTCATGCAGATCGTGGAAGGAGATGGCGAGCTCGTCCACGAGAGTGGGTCGGTCCTCCCGCTCGGCCCCGGGGTGACCATCACGATGGGCGACTGGCGCGGGGTGCGCTTGTCGACGCCGTCGATCTCCATGAGCAGCTCGACGTTGCGCTGCACGCTGCGCCACGGCAGAAGGGTCGGGTCCTGGAACACGTAGCCGATCCGGTCGCGGTCGATGCCGACGCTGCCGGTGGTGGGCTCGTCGAGGCCGGCGGCCAGGCGCAGCACGGTGGACTTACCGCTGCCCGAGGGGCCGATCAGCGACACGAACTCGCCCGGCTCGATCGAGAAGCTCGTCGGCTGGAGGGCGCGCGTTCCGTCGTCGAAGGTCTTCGACACGTCGGCAAACGCGACGCCCGCGGTCGGCGCACCGTGGTCACGGCGGTCGAGGGTGCGTGAAAGCGCAAGAGAAGAGGACATGGCGAACCCTTGGGATTGATGTCAGGTCAATGGCGTCTTATCGGTAGACGCCGACGATCAAAACATGCGTTCGTAAGCCGGATTGGATCGAGCCGTCATCGGGCGACGTACGACGAAATACGGCGCCAACGAGGACACCCGCGGTGCTCTCGAGTGAGAGGTTTGTCGCCTGTTCCGTTGGTGCGGTCTCGCTCCGCGGGTGTCTCGTTGCCGTGCGACGGCCACTTCCCGTCGTCCGCGGAGACAACGGCGTTCTGCACGTCCGCGGCGCGACACATGAGACACCCGTTGCCCGGCTGGTCCTGCCCGAGCCGCGCACAGATACGACAGCCACGACGTGGTCTGGCATCCAGGCGACCGTGACCGAGGAGGGAAGCAGTTCCTCTGAGGCGTCCTACGCGCGCAGCGCCACTCGTTGAACCGGGCGCGAGGGCGGTCGTCCTCCTCCGGTGCTTTCGGTGCGTCGATGGCGCTCTCGCGAGCCAGCAACGGCGCTGGGGGACAGGGGTGATCGCCGCAACCCTGTTGCGTGTTCCTGATCGTCAACCTGTGGACACAGCCGACTCCGGGCTGTAGATCTTTGCCTTGTTGCACTCGGTCCGGGCGGGCGGGTTGTCGCGTTCTGTGGTGCGTTGATGTACTCGCTCCGAGAGAGGAATGCAGCCTAGTTGACCCGGAGCACCACCGCGCCACGATGACCACCGCGCTCGACGAGTTCGTGTGCTGAGGCGCAATCGGTGAGCGCGAACTCGCTGTCCACCCGAACGTCGAGATCCCCGGCGACGAGAAGCTGGTTGACGCGAGTCGCCGCGGCATGACGCTCCTCGTCGGTCAGGAGATACACCAGGAGGAACTCGAGTCTTACGCCCTTGAATAGGAGTTCGTAGAACGGCAGGGGCGGTGTCTGCATCCGGGCCGACCCGAAGGCCACGACGGTCGCGCGGTCGGCGAGCAGGCCCGTGAGCCGGTCCACGTTGGCGCCGAACTCGACCTCGATGGCATGGTCCACGGGCCGGTCGCCCGTCGCTTGCCGCACGTCGTCAACGAACGAAGGACTCTCGTAACTTACGAATGCATCGGCGCCCGCGCTGAGGATCGCTTCCTCAGAAGACGGGGTGCGCCCCGAGGCGATCACCCAGGCGCCGGCGTGCTTGGCGAACTGGACGGCCAGTCGCCCGACCGTGCCCGCACCTCCACTCACCAGGACGACGCGACCGGACAGATCGCCGTACCCGGTCGCGGCATGACAGGCCGTCAACGCAGGGATCCCGAGCGCCGCGCCGACTCGGTCCGATACGGAACCGGGCAGCGCGAACACAAGATTCTCATCGATGCTGATGTATTCGGCAGCGGTTCCCATCGGGCGGCGCCACTGCCCGTTGCAGAGCCACACCCGGTCGCCGACCGAGAATCGCTCCGCGCCAGGCCCCCTGTCGACGATGGTCCCGGCGCCGTCACTGTGCGGAACGACTACGTCGAACGCAGGGCGGCTTCGTCCGCCTCGAGTTCCGGCCCGTGCCTTCACATCGGAAGGATTGACGCCCGACGCGCTGATCCGGACAAGCACCTCGCCCTGGCCGGGGGCGGGGGTCGGCAGGTCTCCGTACTGCAGCACCTGGCGTGCCTGGCCGGCTCGTTCGTACCAAATGCTCCTCATCGGGGCCCCCATCGTGACTGCGCGGCGGTCCGGGCGTGTAATCAACTCGAGACCTGTTGTATGAATCATCTTTCAGGTAAGTTCGGTGCGGTGCAACGTCGCACCGCTGACGTCGAAGGAGATGTTCAATGGCACCTTCCCCCTCGCGGCCGAAGATAGGCACGGCGATCGCAGCCGTCGCCCTCGCCGCCGCCGGACTGTTCACCCTCTCATCGGGGGCGCAGGCGGTCACCGCATCCGCCGCCGCCGGTACGTGGACGACCGAGACGATCGCCGGAATGAGCGTGCGGCTCTATACGCCCAGCACCGCGCCCGCGGCATCCGCCGGCCGAGCGCTCATGATCAACCTCCACGGCTGTCTTCAGAAGGCGGCCAATCTGCAGTCCGCCGGCAACTGGACGGCCACCGCCGACGCCTACGGCATGGTGGTCGCCATCCCGGACGCGCCCGACGGCGGGGTCGTCCTCGGCTGCTGGGACTACTACGATGCCAGCCACTCGCACGCGAGCCCCGCCAGGCACGACGACAACCTCATCGCTCTGGCCACGACGCTCTCCGGGCGCTCCGCGCTGGGCATCGATCCCGACCAGGTGTATGTCTCGGGACTGTCGTCGGGAGGAGGGGAGACGATGGTGATGGGATGCCTCGCCCCCGACGTGTTTGCGGGGATCGGCATCAATGCTGGGCCGACGGTCGGTACGACGTCAGGGCAGATCGGCAGCGTCGCGGTTTCTAAGGCGCAGGGTGCCGCCACGTGCCGGGCGTTCGCCGGGACCGCTTCGTCGTCGTTCGCGACACAGGTCACCTCTATCGTTTACGGCAGCAATGACACGACCGTTGCGCCGGGGTACAACACGCTGAACGGCCAGATCATGGCCGACATCTACGGAGCGTCGACGTCGTCCACCTTCAGCCTTGCCGGGCTGGCGGGGACTAACACCAACGGTTCGGGAACGTTGTATTCGGATGCCGCCGGCCCGCGTGTCTCGGTCATCCAGAACTCGAACCTCGGCCACAACTGGCCGGCAGGCGCGGGTGCGGGTGGGTCGTACATCTCGGCCAACAGCATCGACTATCCCGCGTACGTTACGAAGTTCCTTTTCGACAACAACCGGCGCATGGACCGGTCGCCGACCCCGACCCCGACCCCGACCCCGACCCCGACGTCGACCCCGACGTCGACCCCGACCCCGACTCCGACTCCGACGCCGACGCCGACGCCGACCGATGGTTGCTTCACCGCGACCAACGCGGAGCACAAGGCCGCGGGGCGTGCGACGTCGTACGGACTGAATCCCTACAACCCGTATTACGCTGTCGGAACGCTTGCCTACCTCGGCCAGGGCGATGCGACCATGACTAGCCTCAAGTCGAACGGCAGCGGTGGGTACGCCAAAGTGAGCTCCTGCAGTTAGGACGGACGGAGCGCCGCGTTGGGCGGCGCTTCCACGTCCCGTGGCGACGGATGAGACGAACTCGTCGACGTGAAGACCGCAGCGGTTTCGGCTCCGACTGGCGGATTGCGTCTGGGTGTCGGTGGACCGCCTCCTCGCACGGCTACGCGCCGAGGCGCGCGGCACCCTCGGCGGCTGGCGTCCCGAACCCGTGGACGGTCGGGGGGTGTCGCGAGTGTTCCCGGGGCTCATGCGAATTCACCCTCGGCGACCCGCCGGAGTCCGCCCCTCATGTCGCGGTCCCCTGCCGTGAGATTCGCGCTGTGACGGCAGTCCTCCGTCCCGGAGGCGAGCTGCCACGAGACCCGCAGCAGAAAGGAAGGACAAGACAATATCGGACTCCGCACGCCAACCGCGTCATCGGGGGTCGGGGCCGGAAGGCGAGGTCCGCAAAGTCCGTGTGCTCGAGGCGTTGCGGGGAATGCGATTTCCCGCTTCGATCCTGAGGTAGCGCGCAAGCGCTCTCGGGCCGCCTGACGGAACGGCCCGTTGACCGGTGTCTGCGATCTCGCGCAGAGTGGGCACGCCCCGCGCGTTCGGACGTGCCACGTCGCGCGTGCGGGAGCCGCTGCGGTTTGCGACAGCCGGGAACCGACGAGAGGGTCAAACGTGGAAATCGAGACACCGAACAGGACGGCCTTCGTCGGCGGGCGGGTTTGGACCGAGGGATTCGCGGGATCGCGTCCGCTGGACGTGCTGGTCGAGGGCGAGCGCATCGCCGGTGTCGCGCCGGCCGGCGGTCTGGACCTCGAAGGCGCCGAACGAGTCGACCTCACCGGCAGGCTCCTCGTGCCCGGCTTCCAGGATGCGCACATTCACATGGGGACGGGCGGCCAGGACCTGCTGACCTGTGATCTCACGGCACTCACGACGCCCGGCGAGGTGTACGCGGCGCTCGCAACCTACGCCGACGCGAACCCCGATCTGCCGTGGATCCTCGGTGGCGGATGGGACCGCATGGTCTTCCCGTACCCCGAGGGGCCGAGCCGCGACAAGTTGGACGAGATCGTCGGCGGCCGGCCCGCAGCCATCTCGCCGTTCGACCGTCACGGGATGTGGGTGAGCAGCGCTGCACTTGAGGCCGCCGGCATCGGCGACGACACCCCCGATCCCGAAGACGGCGTGTTCCGTCGCGATGCGCACGGGCGACTGAGCGGCATGGTCGAGGAAGGGGCGATGGCGGCGCTGCGCGATGCGATGCCGGCGCTGTCGGTGCGAGAGCGCGCCACCGCCATCCTGCAGGCGCAGGAGCACCTGCTCTCGCTCGGCATCACCTCGGTGCAGGACGCGCTCGTCGGAACCGGTCTCGGCATGTTCGATCAGTACGAGGCGTACCTCGAGTTGCTGCGGAGCGGAGAGCTCAGGCTGCGGCTCACGACCGCACTGTGGTGGGATGCCTCGCGGGGGCTCGCGCAGATCCCCGACCTGGTCGCCCGCCGGGCGGCTCTGGAGGGCAGCGCGGGAGCGAGCCGGATCGTCGCCGACACGGTCAAGATCATGGTCGACGGCACCGATGTGGTGTTCATGGACGCCGCAGCGCTGCGCGAGGCGACGGTCGCGCTCGACGCGCTCGGATTCACCGTGCACTACCACTCCTACGGCGACGCGACGACGCACTGGGTGCTCGACGCGGTCGAGGCGGCGATCGCCGCGAACGGGCGTGCGGTGCGCCGCCACCACATCGCGCACCTGTTCTTCGTTGCCGAAGAGGACTTCGCCCGCTTCGCCAAGCTGGGTGTGACCGCGAACATCCAGGGACTCTGGGCGGGTTCGGCTGTGCCGCACGACCACCTACACGCCTCGACGATGACGGCAGACCCCGAGACCCGCGAGTACGCCTTCGGGCGTCTGCTCGCCGCAGGCGCCCGGCTTGCTGCGGGCAGCGACTGGCCGGTGACCTCACCGGACCCGTTGCTGGCGGTCCAAGCCGTGGCCGGCATGCTCACCGAGCCCGGTGAGCGCGCGCAGATCGAGGAGCACGACCGGCTCGATCCGGCGGCGATGCTCGCCGCGTACACGAGCGGATCCGCCTTCGTGAACGGCCGTGCCGGCAGCACTGGACGCATCGCCGTTGGCCATTTCGCCGACTTCGTCGTCCTCGACCGTGACGTGCTGGCAGGTGACGACGAGCTGCGCGGCGCGTCCGTCGACGAGACCTGGATCGCCGGACGCCGCGAGTACCGTCGCGGTTGACCTCCATTCCTCAGGTAGGCGAGTCCATCGCGGATCTGAGGACAGTGGCGGCCGCCGAGCGTGACGCCTACATCTAAGAGCGGCATTCGGTGCTGGCATGGAAAGGAGTACGATCGACGAGTTTCAAATCCCTCCGTCTCCCTTATCGGTCCTGCTCGTATGTGGAGGCTGAGCGCGATGTCGTGGTGGCCACTCTCTTCGCGTGAACGGCCAAGCTGCTTAACTCTGTATGCATTCAACATGAGCGAGCTACGCTGTGCACATGGGGAAGCGTCGAGTCCTACGAGTCGAAGTCGGGCCGCCGGTACAGGGTGCGCTACCGCCGTCCGGACAACAAACAGACTGACAAGCGTGGGTTTCGCACCAAGCGGGAGGCTCAGAACTTTCTCGCTACGGTCGAAACGTCGAAGCTCCGCGGGGAGTGGGTAGATCCGACTCGTTCCCGGGTGCGCCTCTCGGAGGTCGCGGAGGCCTGGTATGCCAGCAAGATCCGCGTGAAGCCGACGACGCGGTCCGGTTACCGCAACTCGCTCGACAAACATGTGCTGCCCGAGTGGGGTGGCGTTCGCATCGTCGACATCGACCACGCCGGAGTCCAGTCTTGGGTCGCGTGCCTTTCCACGACACTCTCCGCGTCGTCCACGCGTCAGGTGTACCTTGTGTTGTCCGGAGCGCTGGCCTTCGCCGTGCGCGATGGGCGACTCGCACGCAACGTCGCTGCTGACATCGAGCTCCCGCGGCTGTCGAAATCAGAGCGTCAGTATCTGAGTCACGCTCAGGTACGCGCGCTCGCTGACGAGACCGCCGAGTGGAGCACGCTCATTCGGTTCCTCGCCTACAGCGGTCTGCGCTGGGGTGAGTTGGCGGCCCTGCGCCCGGCGGATATGGATCTTGCGAATCGCATCGTTCACGTACGGAGGGCGGTCGCCGACGTTCGCGGCACGCTGGTGTGGGGCTCGCCGAAGGCGCACGAACAGCGCACTGTCCCGTACCCCTCCCTCCTGGACGAGGGAATGAGCGACCACGTCGTCAGCGGGCGGCGGTACGACCTCGTCTTCTCCACGAGCGCCGGCGCAGTGCTCCGCGGAGGCAACTTCCGGCGCCGAGTGTTCGGTCCGGCGGTCGCTCGGCTTCACCTCGCATCACCCAACGGCTTCCCGCAGATCACCCCGCACGACCTGCGCCACACGGCCGCGAGCCTCGCGATCTCCGCTGGCGCGAACGTGAAGATCCTGCAGCGGATGCTCGGGCACGCGTCGGCCGCGATGACTCTCGACGTCTACGCCGACCTCTTTCCGGAGGACCTGACGTCTGTCTCGATCGCGCTCGATCGGGCAGCCCGTGATTCATTCGTGGGCAAACCGTGGGCAAAACCCTACGATGACAGCTCCGGTGCGCCGCCTGAGGCGCCTCCAGATCGCGGTTGAGCCCGTCGATCCTGTCTCGAACACGGCCCAGGATCCGCGTAATTCCGCGGAAAAGAAGAAACCCCCTCCATGTAGAAGCTAGGAGAGGGTTTCAGTGGCTCCGACCGGCATCGATCCGGTGACCTTTCGATTTTCAGTCGAACGCTCTACCAACTGAGCTACAGAGCCGAGCGGCACATACAAGATCTGCCGCTTCCTAGACGAAAGGCCCTCTTCAAGAAAAGGGCCCGTCGCTCGGAGCGACCCTGACGGGACTTGAACCCGCGACCTCCGCCGTGACAGGGCGGCACGCTAACCAACTGCGCTACAGGGCCATGCTTATTTAGTTGTGGGCGTGACCCCAACGGGATTCGAACCCGTGCTACCGCCGTGAAAGGGCGGCGTCCTAGGCCGCTAAACGATGGGGCCGGGTGAACCTCAGGGGCTCACTGCCGAGGACCAAGCATACGTAAACATCTGCCAAAACACCAATCGAGCGCGTGGCGCCCTTGTGGAACCCCCGATCCGGGGGGGACACTGGCGGGGTGACCGCTCCCCGAAGGCGGTATTCGCCATGCGGAGCTGGGGGTTGCGCATGTTACTCATGTTGCTAGTGTGAAAACGCTGACGTCGCGAGGGGAGGACCCGTGCTGTCCGACAACGTCACCGTGAAGGCTTCCGACGAGCCCGCCCCTGACTGCGGATGCGCACCGTCGCCCGCCGAGCAGAAGCGGCTGTGGCCGCAGATGAACCGCCGCTCGGCGCTCGGTCTCGGCATCCTCGGAGTCGCCGCGCTGAGCGCGTTCGGCGCCGCCGTCAGCCCGTTCGGCAGCAGGGCGTTCGCCGCCGACTATCCGTCGTGGGACGACGTGCAGGCCGCGAAGAACAACGAGGCCGCCAAAGCCGCCGAGATCACGAACATCCAGAACCTCATCGCGGGACTCGAAGCGGACGTCGCCGCGAAGCAGCAGCTGGCCAAGCAGGCCGGCGACGAGTTCTATGCCGCGCAGCAGGAGTTCTTCGTCGCCGCATGGCGTGCCGACGAACTGCAGCGGCAGGCCGACGAGCAGGCGGCGGCGGCGGACGACGCCGCCACCAAGGCGGGTCGTGTCGCCGCACAGCTGTACCGCAACGGCGGCGACGACACGTCGATGGAGCTGTTCTTCTCGGGATCGGCCGCAGGAACCGATGATCTGCTCACGCGCCTGGGCACGATGGACAAGCTCGTCGAGCGCAACCAGGATCTCTACGCCCAGGCGGTCACCGCGCGCGACTCGGCCCAGAGTCTCAGCGACCAGGCTGCCGTGCAGCGCACGGAGCGCGACAGGCTGCAGAAGATCGCCGAACAGAAGATGATCGCCGCTCAGCAGGCCGCCGATGCCGCACAGGCTGCGCTCGACACGCAGAACGCGAAGAAGGGCGAACTTCAAGCACAGCTCGCAGCGCTGCAGGACACCACGGCGAAGACGATCGCGGAGTACCAGGAGGGCGAGCGCATTCGCAAGGAGCAGGAAGCCGCTGCCGCTGCGGCCG
Source organism: Microbacterium sp. (assembly GCF_051953575.1). Classification (GTDB taxonomy): domain Bacteria; phylum Actinomycetota; class Actinomycetes; order Actinomycetales; family Microbacteriaceae; genus Microbacterium. The sequence goes on along the minus strand of NZ_JBQCIP010000061.1, from coordinate 12,141 downwards.
CCGCAGCCGCCGCCCAGGCCGCTGCGGAAGCGGCCGCAGCTGGTGGCGGAGGCGGCGGTGGAGGCGGAGGCGGTGGAGGCGGAGGCGGAGGTACCGTCGTCGGCTCCGGCTGGGCTCGACCGTCGTCCGGCTGGCAGAGCTCGGGCTACGGCTGGCGATCGAGCCAGTGCGGCAGCCAGGGATGCGCCAGCACATTCCACGCGGGCGTCGATCTCGCCGCAGGATGCGGCGCCGGGATCTACGCGGCCTCCGCGGGCCGCGTAGTCTACGCCGGCTACAACGGCGGCTACGGGAACTACGTCAAGATCGACCACGGCGGCGGCATCGGAACCGGCTACGGCCACATCCGCAACGGCGGCATCTTCGTCGGCGTCGGCCAGTGGGTGTCGGCCGGGCAGCTGATCGCGAGCGAAGGTAACACCGGTCGCTCTTTCGGCTGCCATTGCCACTTCGAGGTCTACGTCAACGGCGGCACCGTCAATCCGGTTCCGTTCATGGCGGCTCGCGGCATCTCGGTCTGACCCCCTGACAACGAAGGAGAGGTGGATGCCGGGTGCCTGGCATCCACCTCTCCTTCTGTCTCTCGTCAGAGCGTGTTCGGCGCGATGCCCTCACCCTGGGTCAGCGTCTGGCCCTCGTGCTCCTTGAAGCGGTCGAACGCCTCGCCGACCAGGCGCTCGGCCTCGGCGGCGTCCGCCCACTCGTCGACCTTGACCCACTTGCCGGGCTCGAGGTCCTTGTAGTGCTCGAAGAAGTGCGCGATCTCTTTCTGCAGGTACTCGGAGATGTCGCCGACGTCCTGGATGTGCGCCCAGCGGGGGTCCTTGGCGAGCACGGCCACGACCTTGTCGTCGCCGCCCGCCTCGTCGCTCATCTTGAGCACGCCGACCGGGCGGACGCTCGCGAGGATGCCGGGCGCCAGGTCGACGTCCAGGATCACGAGCACGTCGAGCGGGTCGCCGTCCTCGCCGAGGGTGTTCTCGAAGAACCCGTAGTTGGTGGGGTATCCCATCGGCGTGTACAGGATGCGGTCGAGGAACACACGGCCGGTGCCGTGGTCGACCTCGTACTTCACGCGGCTGCCGCGGGGAATCTCGATGACGGCGTCGTACGCGCCCATAGTGGTGCTCCTTCGGAAGACAGGGATGCCGCGACAAGCCTAGTTCCCGGTCCGGTCACGCGCTGAAACGGGCACGAATGCAGGCACTGGGTGGCCTGATCACCACACGCGCCGGGGCGAACGGTCGTGCGGCGCCCCTGTGCCTGCGGTGGTGCACGATTCGCGGATCGACCGATCGTGTACCCGCCGCGGGCCACCGCTACCGTGGAGCCGTGGACGAGCGCAGACCCGGACTGGACCCCGCCGTCGCCGAGGTGCGTCTGGCCGTGCGCCAGGCACTGGCCGTCCTCGACCCCGGCGCCGTCGTCGTGGTGGCGCTGTCGGGCGGCGCCGATTCGCTCGCGCTGGCCGCCGCGACCGCGTTCGAGGCGCCCAAGCACGGCGTGCGCGCCGTCGCGGTGACGGTCGACCACGGTCTGCAGGACGGATCGGCGGATGCCGCCGCCGCTGCCGCCGCGACGGCCGAGGCCCTGGGGCTCGAGCCCCGCGTCGTGCGCGTGGAGGTGGGCGCCGCGGGCGGTCCTGAGGCGGCAGCGCGCGAGGCGAGGTACGAGGCGCTGCGCCAGGCCGCATCCGACATCGGCGCGACGGCGATCCTCACGGCGCACACCCTGGACGACCAGGCCGAGACGGTGCTGCTCGGCCTCGCGCGCGGCTCCGGCGCGACCAGCCTGCAGGGCATGGCCGAGGCATCCGTTCTTCTCGACATCCCGCTGCTGCGCCCCCTGCTGGGCGTGCGGCGCACGACCACTCGCGCGGCCTGCGCCGCCGAGGGGCTCGTGCCGTGGGACGATCCGCACAACTCGGACCCGCGCTTCGCGCGCGTGCGGGTGCGCGAGAGGGTGCTGCCCGTGCTCGAGGCCGAGCTCGGGCCGGGGATCGCCGAGGCGCTCGCCCGGACGGCCGCGCAGCTGCGCGAAGACGCGGCGGCCTTCGACGAGATGATCGACGAGACGATCGAAGACATCGTCGAGCACGCCGAGGCGGGCATCTCGGTGTCGGCGGCGGCATTGGCGGCGAATCCGGCCGCGTTGCGCAACCGGATCATCCGGCTGGTGGTGGCCAGCGAGTTCCACCAGAGCCTCACGCGTTCGCAGACCCTTGAAGTCGCACGGCTCGCGACGGACTGGTCGGGGCAGGGCCCCATCGACCTGCCGGGATGCCGCGCACGTCGCGTCGGCGGGCGCATCGAGTTCTCAGCTGCGGGCTGAATAGACTCTCTCCATGCGCGCGGCCGACGTTTCCAGCGACATCAACGAAGTCCTCGTCACCGAGGAAGAGATCCGAGCCAAGCTCGACGAGATCGCGGCGCAGGTGGCCGCGGACTACGAGGGCAAGGATCTGCTGCTCGCGGGGGTGCTCAAGGGGGCGGTCATGGTCATGGCCGACTTCTCCCGGTCCCTCAAGAAGCACGTGACGATGGACTGGATGGCGGTGTCGTCGTACGGCGCCGGCACGAAGTCCAGCGGTGTGGTGCAGATCCGCAAGGACCTCGACACCGACATCCTCGGCAAGCACGTGCTCATCGTCGAGGACATCATCGACTCCGGCCTCACGCTCAGCTGGCTGCTGGAGAACTTCACCGCCCGCGGTGCCGCTTCCGTCGAGGTGTTCGCACTCCTCCGCAAGCCCGAGGCCGCGAAGGTCGAGGTGCACTGCAAGTACGTCGGATTCGACATCCCGACGGAGTTCGTGGTCGGGTACGGCCTCGACTACGCCGAGAAGTACCGCAACCTGCGCGACGTCGCGGTGCTCGCACCGCACGTGTACAGCTGACGGGTCACCCGGCGAGCAGCTCCACGAGCGCCACGGGCGCCGCGTACGTCGTGACGTTGTCGACGACGAGTCGGCGGCATCCGTCCAGTTCGACGGTGATCGGCGCGGTGGCATCGCCCGCGTCCAGCACGACGAGGGTTCCCGGGATCTCGTCGCAGGGCGCCGGCAGCGGCTGAGCGGATGCTGCCGCTGGAGCACGGAGTCCTCCTCGACGTTGCCTCGTGCGCGTCTCACCCCAAACTACCGGCCGCTTGGGATTACGCCCGGGGCGAATGCACAGACGCCGCCTAGGAAGCCCGCGCTACCCTGAAACAACCGTCGACGGGGGTAATCGGTCCCGCGGCGGGTCGTCGACGAAAGGGATCGGGCTCGGGCCCGCACCATGGACTTCAAGAAGATCACTCGCAATCCGCTCTTCTACGTCCTGATCATCGGGATCTTTCTCATCGTGGGGTTCTCGCTCATCTCGAGCCTGAACGGCGCGAAGCAGATCTCGACGCAGGAGGGTCTCGAGCTGCTCAAGGGCGACACCGTCACCGAGGTGGTCAACACCGACGGCGACCAGCGTGTCGACATGAAGCTCTCGAAGGAGTACGAAGGCGCGAGCGACGTGCAGTTCTACTACGTCACCGCCCGTGCCGATGAGGTCGTCGACGCGATCAACGCGGCCGACCCCAAGGACGGCTTCAACGACGAGGTGCCGCGCGCGACGTGGTTCGACGGCTTCCTCTCGCTGCTGCTGCCGATGCTGCTGCTCGGCCTGCTGTTCTGGTTCCTGCTGTCCAGCGCCCAGGGCGGCGGCAGCAAGGTCATGCAGTTCGGCAAGTCCCGGGCCAAGCTCGTCACCAAGGAGATGCCGCAGGTCACGTTCCAGGACGTCGCGGGCTCGGACGAGGCGATCGAAGAGCTCGAAGAGATCAAGGACTTCCTGAAGGACCCGTCGAAGTTCCAGGCCGTCGGCGCCCGCATCCCGAAGGGCGTGCTGCTGTACGGCCCTCCCGGAACGGGCAAGACCCTGCTCGCGCGGGCGGTCGCCGGTGAGGCGGGCGTTCCCTTCTACTCGATCTCGGGCTCCGACTTCGTCGAGATGTTCGTGGGTGTCGGCGCGAGCCGCGTGCGCGACCTGTTCAACAACGCCAAGGACAACGCGCCGGCGATCATCTTCATCGACGAGATCGACGCGGTCGGCCGTCACCGCGGTGCCGGCCTCGGCGGCGGGCACGACGAGCGCGAGCAGACGCTCAACCAGATGCTCGTCGAGATGGACGGGTTCGACCCCAAGGCGAACGTCATCGTCATCGCGGCGACCAACCGTCCCGACATCCTCGACCCGGCGCTGCTGCGTCCGGGCCGCTTCGACCGTCAGATCGGCGTGGACGCGCCCGACCTCAAGGGCCGCCAGAAGATCCTCGAGGTGCACGGCCGCGGCAAGCCGCTGGCCGACGGCGTCGACCTCGAGGTGGTCGCCCGTAAGACCCCTGGGTTCACCGGTGCCGACCTCGCCAACGTGCTCAACGAGGCCGCCCTGCTCACCGCGCGTTCGAACGCGCAGCTGATCGACAACCGCGCGCTCGATGAGGCCATCGACCGTGTCATCGCCGGTCCGCAGCGCCGCACGCGCGTGATGAAGGACAAGGAGAAGCTCATCACGGCGTACCACGAGGGCGGCCACGCTCTCGCCGCGGCGGCGATGAACCACACCGATCCGGTGACCAAGGTCACTATCCTGCCCCGCGGCAAGGCCCTCGGCTACACGATGGTGCTCCCGCTCGACGACAAGTACTCCGTCACGCGCAACGAGCTGCAGGATCAGCTCACCTACGCCATGGGCGGCCGCGTCGCCGAAGAGATCGTGTTCCACGACCCGACCACGGGAGCGTCGAACGACATCGAGAAGGCGACCAACATCGCGCGCAAGATGGTGACCGAGTACGGCATGACCGGCGACATCGGTCCGGTCAAGCTCGGCCAGTCCTCGGGCGAGGTCTTCATGGGCCGCGACATGGGCCACGGCCGCGACTTCTCGGAGCGCGTCGCCGAGCGCGTCGACTCGCAGGTCCGCGACCTCATCGAGCAGGCGCACAACGAGGCCTACCAGGTCATCAACGACAACCGCGGCATCCTCGACAAGCTGGCCCTCGCGCTGCTCGAGAACGAGACGCTCGACCACCTGGAGCTCGCCGAGATCTTCAAGGACGTCAAGCGCCTCCCTCCGCGCCCGCAGTGGCTGTCGAGCGAGCAGCGCCCGGTCTCGGAGCTGCCCCCGGTCGAGGTGCCGCAGCGTCGCGATGAGGCGGGTCTCGCCGCGAGCGTCGAGGCCGAGCAGGCGACGGCCGAGAAGGCCGCGAAGCGCCGCCCCTCGGGGCAGGCGCGTCCCGCGACCGCCTGAGCCCGCCGTGGCCGTCGACCGTGACCGTGTCGCCGCGCTGGTGCGCGAGCTCCTCGAGGCGATCGGTGAAGACCCGGAACGCCCCGGACTGAGGCAGACGCCCCAGCGGGTCGCCGACGCGTACGCCGAGTTCTTCGCGGGCGTGGGAGAGGATGCCGCTGCCCCGCTCGCCCACACGATCTCGGTGTCGCGGGGCCCGGCACCCGACACGCTGCCCTCGGGCGCGGTGATCCTGCGGGACGTGCTGTTCCGTTCGGTGTGCGAGCACCACCTGCTGCCGTTCCGCGGACACGCGCACATCGCGTATCTGCCGGGCGAGCAGGTCGTCGGTCTGGGCGCGCTGCCCAAGGTCGTCGAGATCCTGTCGTCGCGCCCGCAGGTCCAGGAGAGGCTGGGCGAGCAGATCGCCGACGTCATCGCGGGGTCCCTCGACGCCCGCGGCGTGCTCGTCGTCCTCGATGCGACCCACGAGTGCGTGACGATGCGCGGCGGGCGCCAGACGGACGCCTCGACGGTCACGATCGCCGCGCGCGGCGAGTTCGCCGAGCCCGCCGCCCGCACCGAGATCGTCGCCCTGATCGGAGCGGCCCGCTCATGACCACCCGGATCATGGGGATCGTGAACGTCACGCCCGACTCGTTCAGCGACGGCGGACGGTATGCGGATGCCGACGCCGCCGTCGAGCACGGCCTGCTGCTGCGCGCGCAGGGCGCCGACATCCTCGACGTCGGGGGAGAGTCGACCCGTCCGGGCGCCGAGCGCGTCGACCCCCGGGTCGAGCAGGAGCGGGTCATGCCTGTCGTCCGCGCCCTCGCCGAGGCCGGCATCCCCGTCAGCATCGACACGATGAACGCGTCCACCGCCGTCCTGGCCGTGGAGGCCGGCGCGCGGATCGTCAACGACGTGTCAGGCGGCCTCGCCGATCCCGACATGCTCGCGGCGATCGCCCCCACCGACGCCGACATCGCGCTCGGCCACTGGCGCGGGCACTCCACCGACATGTACGCCCGCGCCGAGTACGCCGACGTCATCGGCGAGGTGATCGGCGAGCTGCGCGAACGGGTCGAGAGCGCGGCATCCGTCGGCATCGCCCCGTCCCGCGTGATCCTCGATCCCGGAGTCGGCTTCGGCAAGCGCGGCGATCAGAACTGGGCCGTCCTGCGCGGGCTGGAACGACTCGTCGGACCGGGCTCGCGGGTGCTCGTCGGCACGAGTCGCAAGCGGTTCCTGGCCGAGGCGCTGTCGGCCGACCCTGCGGGCGTCGACGAGTGCCGCCGCGATCTCGCGACGGCCGTCACGAGCGTGCTGGCCGCACAGTCGGGCGCGTGGGCCGTCCGCGTCCACGATGTCGCGGGTACACGCGATGCTCTTCTCATCGCCCGCAGCTGGGAGGAAGGAACGGCATGGGACCCCTCGACCAGATCACGCTGACCGGTGTGCGGGCCTTCGGTCACCACGGCGTATTCGCCGACGAGCGGCGCGACGGACAGGAGTTCGTGGTCGACGCCACCCTCTTCGTCGACACGGCGCCGGCGGCGGCATCCGACGACGTCCTCGACACGGTCCACTACGGCGAGGTCGCCGAGCGGATCGTCGAGCTCGTCGGGCGTGAACCCCTGAACCTCATCGAGGGCGTCGCCGCGCGCGTCGCCGACGATCTGCTCGCGCACCCGCTGGTGCAGGGAGTGTCGGTCACGATCCACAAGCCGCAGGCGCCGATCACGGTGCCCTTCGCCGACGTGTCGGTGACGATCCGGCGCGGCGAGGGCTTCGGGGTGGGCGCATGAACCGGCGGCTCGCACAGGGCTTCGACGGCGACGCCGAGCGGCATCCGCACGCGCCCGTCGAGGCCGTGGTGGCGATCGGGGCCAACCTGGGCGACCGCGCCGAGACCATGGCGGCGGCGATCGTCGACCTCGCCCGCCTGCCGCTGGTCGACGAGGTGCGGGCCTCGGAGCCTGTCGAGTCGATCGCGCTGAAGCCCGAGGGGAGGGATGCCGCGGCCCCGGCCTACCTGAATGCCGTCGCCGTCCTCACGACGCGGCTGGCGCCGTCGGTGCTGCTGGACTACCTGCACGCGATCGAGCGCCGCCACGGCCGCGTGCGCTCCGCCGAGCGCTCGGCGCTCGAGCCCGGCTGGGAGGACCGCCTGCTCGACCTCGACCTCATCGCCTACGGCGACGTGGTCAGCGACGACCCGCGACTGCTGCTGCCCCACCCGCGCGCCGCCGAGCGCGACTTCGTGCTGGGCCCGTGGCTGGCCGTCGACCCGGATGCCACGCTGCCGGGCGTCGGGCGCGTCGACGAAGCGCTGCGCAGGCTGCGAGGCGACGGATGAAGCGCACGGGTGCCGGAGTCCTCATCGTCGCCGCGGTCCTGGGGGCCGCCGTGGGGTTCCTGATCGACCAGGTCCTGACGTCCGCCGGCCGCTCGACCTTCACGCCCGCGGTGACTCTCCCGATCCTGCTGGTGCTGCTCGGCGCGATCGTGATCGCGCTGGCCGTGCCCATCCGGCGGGCCACGCGGGGCACGTCGAAGGCGGCGGTGAATCCGTTCCGCGCGCTGCGCATCGCGATGCTGGCGAAGGCGTCCAGCATCGTCGGCGCCGCGATCGGCGGACTCGGCGGCGGCCTGTGGATCTTCCTCGCGACCCGGCCGGTCACGCCGTCGATAGGCTCGTGGGGAACGGTCATCGCGACGACCGTGTGCGGTGCCGTGCTGGTCGCCGCCGGACTCGTCGCCGAGCAACTGTGCACCATCCGGAAGGACGACGATGACGAACAGCCCGGAGATGATTCCGGACTCGAACCCCGCCTCAAGAGCCACTGACGACCAGGCCTCGTTCGAGAGGATCGTCGAGCCGAAGTCCGAGAACCGGCTCGTGCTCGAAGGCGGGGTGTGGCACCAGATCTCGCCCAAGTATGTGACGGTGCAGCTCATCACGCACGGCTCGATCCTGGCGATCGTGGTGGTCGCGACCCTCGTCCTGACTCTCGTGCTCGACCTGCAGTGGCCGTGGATCGTCGGCGGCGTGCTGGCCGTCATCCAGATCTGGACGCTGGCGATCCTGCCGCGCCAGGCGCGCGCGATCGGGTACCGCCTGCGTGAGGACGACCTCGTCTTCCGCCGGGGCATCCTGTGGCAGCGCTTCGTCGCCGTGCCGTACGGGCGCATGCAGCTGATCGACATCTCGCACGGGCCGCTCGACCGCGGTTTCGGCATCGCCCAGCTCAAGTTCGTGACGGCCGCCGCCGCGACCGGCGTCGTGATCCCCGGGCTGGCCCAGACGACGGCCGAGACGCTCCGCGATCACCTCATCGAGGTCGCCGAGAGCCGGCGCACGGGGCTATGACCGTTCCCGTCCCGCCGCCGGCTGCGCCACCGCCGCAGCTGGTCCGCTCGCCACTCAGCGACGGCGAATGGCATCGACTGCACCCGCTGACGCCGCTGCTGCGGGGCGGGCTCTTCCTGCTCGTCGTGATCGGCATCGTCTTCTCGAATCTGCGCGACCGCCTGCTGTACATCTTCCTGCCGTGGCTGGCGCCCGGCGTCGGCGACGAGGTCGTCGAGTGGGAGGAGATGGGGGGCGACCCGGTCGACTTCGTGATCGCGAACAACCTGTATGTGCTGGCCGCGCTGTCGGTGCTCGCCGTGCTGATCATCCTCGTCGCGGTGTTCTACACCTCGTGGCGGTTCCACACGTTCCGCATCACCGAGGACGACGTCGAGGTGCGCAGCGGCATCCTCTTCCGCACGCAGCGGCGGGCTCCGCTCGACCGCGTGCAGGGCGTGAACCTCACGCGCCCGATGATCGCCCGGCTGCTCGGCATGGCCAAGCTCGAGGTCGTGGGCGCCGGCATGTCGGCCAACGTCAAGCTCGAGTACCTCTCGACGGCGAACGCCGAGGCGGTGCGCGCCGACATCCTGCGCCTCGCGTCCGGTCGCCGGCTCGCGGATGCCGCCGCCCCCGGCGAGGGGCAGCGCCCGGCCAGCCGCACCGCGGCGCTCGGGCTCACGGTCAGCCGCGAGCTCGCCGGGATCATCGAGGGGTCTGAGGCCCCCGTCGGCGAGCCCGAGTCCGTCGTGCACATCCCGCTCGGCCGGCTGGTGGCATCCCACATCCTCAGCATGTCGACGATCGGCCTGATCTTCGCGGTCGTCGCGATCGTGGTCGGCGTCAGCCAGGGCGTCACGTGGATGCTGTTCGGCTTCGTGCCGGCGATCATCGGTTTCGGCGCCTACTGGGTGCGTTCGATCTTCAAATCGTTGCGGTACTCGATCGCGCCGACGCCCGATGGCGTGCGCATCACCTACGGACTGACGACGACGATCACCGAGATCCTGCCGCCCGGCCGTGTGCACGCCGTCGAGGTCACGCAGCCCATCATGTGGCGCCCGGCCGGATGGTGGACGATCCGCATCAACCGCCTCACGGGGCGCAGCGCCTCGGACGGCAGCAACGACGACTTCACGACGGTGCTCCCCGTCGGCACGGTGGCCGACGTCGAGCGGGTGCTGCGGCTCGTGCAGCCGGCGATGACCGAGCAGGAGCGCGGTCTCGTGGTGCAGCAGGGGATGTTCGGCCCGACCGCGGACGACGCGTTCACGAACACGCCCCGCCGGGCGTGGTGGATCCGTCCCCTCTCGTACCGGCGGAACGGGTTCCTGCTGACCGACGACGAACTGCTGCTGCGGCGCGGGGTCGTGTGGCGCAAGATCGTGATCCTGCCGCTCGCCCGCCTGCAGAGCTTCGGGCTGTATCAGGGTCCTCTCGATCGCCTCAGCGGCGTCACGAACGGGCGTGCGCACGTCGTGCAGGGGCCGGTCACACCATTCCTGGCGGCGATCGACCGCGACGTCGCGCTGCGGCTGTTCGACGACGTCGCGCGAGCCTCGGTGCGTGCGGCGCAGTCCGATCGCACCCATCGCTGGGCGCAGGACGAGGGGGATGGCGCAGCCCCAGCGCCGATGGCGGCCGAGGCGCCCACGAGCCCACCTGCCGGGCCCGTGCCGTCCGGAGACTCACCGACGCCGACGGCTGCGCCCGCGAACCCGGCTGCGGCGCTGCCCGCGCCCTCAGAGCCCTCGCTCCCGCCCGCCCCACCCACCGCCCGACCCGCCGACCCCACGGAGCGCCCCTCATGACACGCGACGGCAGGCTGGGCGTCGGCATCATCGGCGCCGGACGGGTCGGTCCGGTGCTCGCGGCCGCGCTCGGTGGCGCCGGGCACGCGGTGGTGGGCGTCACGGCAGGTTCCGACCCGGAGCGGGTGGAGGCGATCCTGCCAAGAGTGCCCGTGCTCGACGCGACGGAGGTCGCGCGCCGCAGCGAGCTCGTGATCGTCGCCGTGCCCCACGACCAGCTCGAGGGGCTGGTCGCGGGTCTCGCCGACGTCGGCGCGTGGCAGCCGGGGCAGCTCGTGCTGCACACCGATCCCGCCTGGGGGACCGGCATCCTCGCTCCCGCTGTGGCGAAGGGCGCCATCCCGCTCGCGGTGCACCCTGCGATCGAGTTCAGCGGAACGTCGATGGACTTCCGCGCGCTGACGGGCGCGTACGCCGCGGTGACGGCGCCGGGGCCGGTGCTGCCCATCGCGCAGGCGCTCGCCGTCGAGCTCGGATGCGAGCCGGTCGTGGTCGACGAGACCGCCCGGCCGCTGTACGCGGAGGCGATCGCGACGGCGAGCGAGTTCTCGCGTTCGATCGTGCGCCAGTCGACAGGGCTGCTGGCGGAGGCGGGAGTGCCGTTCCCGGGCGCGTACCTGCGCGCCCTCGTCCACACCACGGTCGATCACGCGTTGAGCGAGGCGGGGTCGGGTCCGCCGATCGATCCCACCGCTACGATCCAAGGATGATCAGCACCGTCGACGCCCTTCGGGCCCGCCTCGCCGAGATCCGCGCCGCGGCCCCGGGAGCGCGGGTCGCCCTCATCTCGACGATCGGATCGCTGCACGACGGCCACATCGACCTCGTGGACCGTGCACGCGAGCTGGCCGACGTCGTCGTCGTCTCGGTGTTCGTCAACCCCCTGCGGTTCGCGACCGCGGCCGAGCACGCGGCATACCCGCGGACGCCCGACGAGGACGAGAAGCTGCTCGAGTCGCTCGGCGTCGACATCGTGTTCGCGCCAGACGCAGGCGAACTCCTGCCCCACGGCAGCGCGACGACGAAGGTCAGCGCCGGCGATCTCGGACTGCGCTACGAGGGACGTGCCCGGCCGTTCTACTTCGACGGACTGTTGACGGTCGAGGCGAAGCTCCTGAACCTCGTCCGCCCCGACGTCGCGGTCTACGGGGAGCGCGATCGGCAGCGAGTGTTCCTTGTGCGGCGGATGATCCGCGACCTCTGCTTCGACGTCGAGGTCGCGACCGTGCAGACGGTCCGCCGCGACGACGGCCTGCCGGTCTCGACGAGGGTGGGCATGCTCGACGAGCGCGACCTCGTCGCCGCGGCGCTGCTGCCCGCGGCCTTGGATGCGGCCGCCGCGAATGCCGACCGCGGCATCGACGCATGCATCGCCGCCGCCCAGTCCACGCTCATGGGCGAGCCTCGCATCCGGCTGGAGTACCTGAGCGTCGTCGATCCGCAGACGTTCCTGCCGGCCGACGAGGGCTCGCAGGGGCCGGCGCTGGCGCTCATCGCGGCGACCGTCGCCGGTCACCGGTTCATCGACAACGCCGAGATCTACCTCGGCTGACCGCCGCACCCGCTCGCTGTGGGACTCAGCGAGCCCCGAGACGGCCCTCGGTAGACTCGTCGGGTCCGCGTTCTGCGGAGAACACCCCACCGAGGAGCCCATCTCGTGACCGACACGACCACGCCCGCCGAGCCGACCGAAGAAGACGTCTTCGAGCAG
>NZ_JBQCIP010000060.1:0-7150 GCF_051953575.1 Microbacterium sp. | reverse complement strand
CCGCAGTGGCGGGGACGGACAGCGCCAGCACGCCGGCGACTGTGAGGATTCGACGGTACAAGGGGGTGACCTTCTTTCTCCGTGCGGAAGTGCTGCGCCACTTCGTCGGGGCGCAGCAGGCTCAAACGTAACTCTCAGGTGTCGCACAGTAAATAACGACTCGGTGAGAAACGGCGGCCCTCCGCCGAGTACCCTGGGCAAGTGGCCCCCCGAACCCGACTTTCGACGAGCGTTCTGCTCACCTGCGCGGCGATCGGCGTCGCCACGGGTGCCCTGCAGGCCGGCGCCGGGGCGCTGAGCGCACCCGTCTCGGCGACCGCGCCCATCCTTTACGGACTCGTCCTCGGGGTGCACGTGCTACCGGGCGTGGTGGCGCAGGAGCTGCTGCGCCGGCCGTGGGTCGCGCTCATCACTCACCTCATCGCGGCGCTGGTGGCGAGCGCCGTCGTGCCGCTGTGGATCGGGCGCTACATCGGCACCGCGCTGCTCATCGGCGGCCTGCAGGAGCTCATCGCGGCGACGTCGCGCTACCGCCGCTGGGACGCGTGGCGCTTCTTCCTGTCGGCGGTGATCGTCGGCGCGGTCATCGCCGCGGCGATCTGGTTCGCGGCCGACGTGACACGGTTCCCCGTGTGGGGCCAGATCGTCTACGTCGCGCTGTTCGTCGTCGGCCCCGTCGCGTGGACGGCCGTGGGCCTCGCGATCGGCCGCGCCCTGCGCCGTGCCGGCATCGCCCGTCGCAGCCAGGGCTGAGCGTGCGCCCGGCGATTGGCGGGCAACCGGACGGCGGGTAAGTTAGGGAAGGCTAAGTTAGCTTCGACGATCGGATGCCCGTGCCCTCTGCCGTGCCGCTGCTGCGGGTGCGCGAGCTGGGCGTGACCCACGACGGCGAACGCACGCCGGCGCCGGCCTCGGTGTCGTTCGACCTCGCCCCGGGCGAGGTCGTGCTGCTGCTCGGGCCGAGCGGGTCAGGCAAGTCGACGCTGACCCTGGCGCTCAACGGCCTGCTGCCGCAGTCGGTTCCTGCGACCGTCACCGGCACCGTCGAGGTCGAGGGGTTCGACACGCAGACCACGCCTGTCGCCGAGCTGAGCACGCGGGTGGGCATGGTCTTCCAGGACCCCGACGCGCAGCTCGTGACCGGCACCCTGCTCGACGAGGTGGCGTTCGGGCCCGAGAACCTGCGGATGCCGGTGGCCGAGGTGCTCTCCCGCGCCGAGGCGGCCCTGCGCCGCGTCGGGCTCTGGGAGCGCCGCGCCGAGAACCCCGACCGTCTGTCGGGCGGCGGGCGTCAGCGCCTGGCCATCGCCTGTGCGCTCGCGATGGGCTCGCCGCTGCTCGTGCTCGACGAACCGACCGCCAACCTCGACCCCGCCGGCATCGAGGACGTCTACGCGGCCCTCGCCGAACTCGTCGCCGCGGGCGACCGAGCGATCCTGCTCGTGGAGCACAACCTCGACGCCGCCGTCGGCTTCGTGGACCGCGTCGTGGTGCTCGACCACGACGGCCGTCTCGCCTTCGACGGCAGCGTCGACGACGTGCTGCGCGGTCACGCCGCCGACCTGCACGACATGGGCGTGTGGCTGCCGGTGTCGGCGCTCGCGGCTCTGCGGCTGCGGCGCGCGGGCTTCGCGCTCGACCCACTGCCGCTGACCCCCGACGAGCTGCACGCCGCCCTGGAGGCCGAGCCCGGGCCCACGGATCCGGCCGGGGCGCCGGCATCCGCAATTCGGACCGTCGCACCCATCTCGGATGCCGGCGACCCGCTGATCGCCGTTCGCGGCCTCAGCCTCCGCCGCGGCCGCACCGACGTGCTGCACGACATCGACCTCGACGTGCCGCGAGGGGCGTTCGTCGCCGTCGTGGGAGCCAATGGCGCGGGCAAGACGTCGCTCATCCAGGCATTGGCCGGGGTCGTCACCCCGCCGAAGGGCACGGTGCGCGTCGACGGGCTGGATGTCGCGCGCGCCGACGCGCGGACGCTCAGCGCACGCATCGGATTCGTGTTCCAGAACCCCGAGCACCAGTTCATCGCGCACACCGTGTTCGACGAGATCGCCCACGGGCTGCGGCTGCAGCACCTTCCCGACGACGAGGTGCGCGCTCGCACCGAGGCGCTGCTCGCCCGCTTCGGGCTGACCGACAAGGCGGCGAGCCACCCGTTCCTGCTGTCGGGCGGGCAGAAGCGTCGCCTGTCGGTGGGCACGGCGCTCGTCGCCGGGGCGCCGGTGCTCGTGCTCGACGAGCCGACCTTCGGCCAGGACCGCGCCCGCGCAGACGAACTGCTGTCGCTGCTGTCGGAGCTCAACGCCGAGGGCACCACGATCGTCGTCGTCACACACGACATGCAGCTGGTCACCGACCACGCGGACCGCACCGTCGTGCTCGCGGACGGGCGCGTGCTCGCCGACGGGCCGACCGCCGCCGTGTTCGCCGACGACGACCTCATCCGGCGCGCCGGACTGCGTCCCCCACCGCTGCGGCGCGCGCTGCGCGGCATGGAGCGGCATCCCGGCCTCGCGCGCGTCACGCGGCTCGCCGATCTTCCCGGCGGTGCCGGATGAGCGACGCGGGACCCATCACCGCGGCCACGGCGGTGCACAGCCCGGTGGATCCGTACGCGGGCCGGGCGGCGGCATCCCCTCTCCGCTTCCTGTACGCGCTGAATCCGCTGGCCAAGCTCGCGGCGCCGCTGCCGGCGATGGCGATGCTGGTGTTCGTGAGGGATGCCGCCACCCCGGCCGCGTTCCTGCTGCTGGCCTACGCGGTGCTGCTGGTGGGAGTGAACTTCACCCGGCGTCTCGCGGCGGTGCTGCTGCTGGCGGTGCCGCTCGGCGCCCTCGTCATCGGGTTCGGGTTCGCGCTGTGGACCGACCCCGCACACGTGGATCAGACGGTCGTCGTCTGGCGGATCGGCGGCTGGACGCTGTACGGCGGGGCGCTCGCGGTCGGCTTCGCGACGGGTCTGCGGCTGGCCTCGATCGTCGCCCTCACGCTCATCGCCGGGCTGTCGACCACCGGTCCCGACCTCGTGCGCGCGAGTGTGCAGCAGCTGCGAGTGCCCTACCGGATCGGGTACACGGCGCTGGCGGCCTTCCGCTTCGTCCCCCGGTTCGGGTACGAGCTCGACGTGATCCGCCAGGCGCACCGTGTACGAGGCGCCCACGGCGGGCGCGGCCCGTTCGCCGCCGTCGCGCGCTGGTTCGGCTACATCGTGCCGTTGCTGGCCGGGGCGATCCGGCACGCCGAGCGGGTGGCGCTCGCCATGGACGCGCGCGCCTTCGGCGCGCACCCCGACCGCACCGAGCGGCATCTGGTGCCGTGGCGCGTGCGCGACACCGTGTTCGTCGCGGCGTTCTGGGTCGTCTCGGCGGCGCTGCTCGTCGTGTTCTTCGCGTGGGGTCTCGCCTGACGCGTTCCAGCCCGCCGGGCGACTGAACCGACTGAGCAGGATGCCGCCCCCGGGTCCCCGCGAGGGCGGGGCGGCGGCATCCGTCGGGCGGATCAGGCGTCGATCAGGGCGGCGCGCGCCCGGGCGAGCGCAGCCGGAGCCGCTCCCGCGTGGGCGAGCGCGGCCAGCGCGGCACCGACCAGGGGCGGTGCCGAGAGTCGCGAGATCCGCGCGTGCGGCGCGACCTCGCCGACGCCGGCGGCGATGCGGTCGTCCAGGCGCGCATGCCCTGCCGAGAGGATGCTGCCGCCGAGCACGACGGGGATGCCGCGATCGGCGAAGCCCAGGCGCGTGACGATCGCGCGCACATAGGCCACGATCTCGTCCGCCTGCCGGTCCACCAGCATGCCGGCGACGGCATCGCCGGCGGCCGCCGCCTCGAAGATCGCCGGTGTGACGCCGATCAGGTCGCTGTAGGCACGCCGCTCGAAGTGCAGCTCCTCGATGAGTGCCGGAATGGATGCCGCGCCCAGGCGCTCCAGCAGCAGCGTTGTGAGCGTCGTGGCGGGGCCGCGGCCGTCGACGTCTCGCGCGGCGTGCCAGAGCGCCTCGGGCCCGAGGCCCGAACCGCCGCCCCAGTCACCGGACAACGTGCCGAGCGACGGGAAGCGCACGGTCTCGCCGTCGGCGCGGACGCCCACGGCGTTCACGCCGCTGCCGCACACCACCGCCACCGCGTCGGGCTCCTCGGTGCCGGCCCGCAGCAGGGCGAACAGGTCGTTGTCGACCACGACGTTGCGCGACGCCCACGGGAACGGCGCCACCGCGTCGCGGTACTGTGCGATCTCGACGGGGAGGTCCAGACCGGACAGATACAGATTCACCTGCGCGACGGGCGCCTCTCCGGCGACCCCGCGCACCAGGTCGTCGACCACGTCGACCGACGCGGCGAGGCCCTCGAAGTGCGGGCTGCTGCCCGGGCCGCGACGGCGACCGACGACCGTCCCGTCGAGCGTGAGGGCGACGGCATCCGTCTTCGTCCCGCCGCCGTCCACGCCGACGGCGAGGCCCGCGGTCACGACGCCCACGGCAGGAATCTCCCGTTCGCGGCCAGCAGCAGGTCCGTGAGCTTCTCGGCACGATCGTGCTGCAGCACCAGCGGGTGCGCGCGCATCGCGCGCAGCACCCGATCACGGCCTCCGTGCACCGCGGCGTCGAGAGCCAGTCGCTCGTAACCGGCGACCGCGGCGACGAGGCCACGGATGTCGTCGTCCAGCGGCGCGACCGGGTCGGCGACGAAACGCCCGTCGCGGAACGTCGCGGGCACCTCGATCACATGATCGTCGGGCAGGAACGGCAGCGTCCCGTCGTTGCGGAGGTTCACCACGCGCGAGGGCGCGTCGGCGTCGCGCATCGCGGCGAGCAGCTCGACGGCGGCCTCGGAGTAGAACGCGCCGCCGCGGCGCTCCAGCGCCTCGGGCTTCTCGTCCACGGCCGGGTCGGCATACAGGGCGAGAAGCTCGTTCTCGATCGCCCGCACCGCCTCCGCCCGCGACGGCTCGGCGAGCTGCTCGGCCAGCACCTCGTCGTGCGCGTAGTAGTACCGCAGGTAATAGGAAGGCACCACCCCGAGGCCCGTCAGCAGCTCCGGGGCGAGGTGGACGTCGCCGGCGAGATCCGCGAGGCCGTCGGTGAGCAGACCGGGGAGCCGGTCCACCCCGTCCACCGTCACCGACCGCTCCCACGTGAGGTGGTTCAACCCCACATGACCCAGCGACACCCGGGCGGGGTCCACGCCGAACATCCCGGCGAAGCGCCGCTGGAGCCCGATCGCGACGTTGCACAGGCCGACCGCCCGGTGCCCCTCCGACAGCAGCGCGCGCGTGACGATCCCGACCGGGTTCGTGAAGTCCACGATCCACGCGTCCGGCTTCGCGTGCTCCCGCACCGCGTCGGCGATGCGCAGCACCACCGGCACCGTCCGGAGCGCCTTGGCGAGGCCGCCGGGGCCGGTCGTCTCCTGCCCGATGCAGTGCACCTCGTGCGGCCACGTCTCGTCCGAGTGCCGGGCGTCCTGCCCGCCGACCCGCAGCTGCATCAGCACTGCGTCGGCGTCGGCCACCCCCGCGACCAGATCGGTCGTCGTCAGCACCGTCGCCGGGTGTCCCGCGCGTGACAGCATCCGCCGCGCCATCCCGCCCACCAGCGCCAGCCGCGATTCGTCCGGGTCCACCAGCGCGATCTCATCCAACGGCAGCACTTCGCGCATCCGCGCTAACCCGTCGATGAGCTCCGGCGTATACGTCGACCCGCCCCCTACGATCGCGAGCTTCATCGGTTCCTCCTCTAGATCCCGTTCGACGGGGTGTGTGTTTCAGCGCGGCACGCCGGTCAGGCGGCCGCGATCGCCTCTTCGAGGCGGGTGCGGATGTGGTCGGTCAGCAGGCTGCGCGCGCCGCGCAGGATGGAGTGCGTCGGCACACCGCTGGTGCGCACCACGAGCACCCGCCGCGTGCGGCGCTCCTCGGGTCGTTCCCGGTCCAGGCGCTCCTGCACGAGCTCGGCGAGCTCCGTGCCGCCGGCGATGCCGGTCTGCCCGCCCAGCACCACGAGGCCGGGATCGAGCAGCGCCTCGATGAGCCTCACGGCCACCGACACGCGGTCGGCGAGGGCAGCGAGGAGTTCCGGATGCCCCGGCAGACGCGTCAGCGCGGCCTCGACGGTCTCGCCGGCGTCGCCGCCGAGCAGCGGGATCACGCCCTGCGGGCCGAGTAGGTCGGTGAAGTCGTTCGCCTCGGGGGCGAATGCGAGCGCCGCGCGCGGCACCGACAGGTAGCCGATCTCACCGGCACTGCCGGAGGCGCCGCGCTGCACGATCCCGGCGACGTCCACGCCGACGCCGACGCCCCAGCCC
The DNA here is from genome assembly GCF_051953575.1 of Microbacterium sp. Taxonomy (GTDB): domain Bacteria; phylum Actinomycetota; class Actinomycetes; order Actinomycetales; family Microbacteriaceae; genus Microbacterium. Next base: position 845 of record NZ_JBQCIP010000060.1, on the reverse strand, counting down.
ATCCAGAGGTAGGCGAAGCTCTCGGCCTCGGCGGCGGCGCCGTGGTTGCGCTCCGCGATGGTGGCCAGATTGACGTCGTTCTCGAGGAACACCGTCGTCCGCGTCGCATCCTCGATGCGCGCCCGGGCGCCGGCCAGCGGCCAGCCGGGGAGGGTGTCGGTCAGGCTGACCTCGTCGGCATCCGCGTCGACGGCCGCCTGCACGCCCACGACGACGACGCTCACCGATTCCCTGGGGACGCCCGCCGCCCGGCACGCCGCATCGATGGCCGCCGTCACATCGGCCTCCGGCGACCGCTCGAGACCGTCGACGGGCAGGACGACGATGGGATGCTCCGCGTCGGTCGGATCGGTCACGACGGCCTCGATGGCGTCGGCGAGGATGCTAACGGCGACACCGGTCATGCTGTCTTGACGCACGCCGTAGACGATCGCGTTCGGCCCCCGGGATTCGGAGGTCTCGCCCATCGCCTGGATCAGTCCGACGCGCTCGAGGCGCTGGATCATCTGACCGGCGGTCGGCTTCGACAGGCCCGACAGCTTGCCGAGCCGTGAACGGCTCAGCGGTCCGTGCTCGAGGAGGAGGCGGAACGCGGTGCGGTCGTTGTGGGCTCGCAGCCAGGTCGGGGTTCCGGGATCGATGGTGGTCACGCGTTCTCCTTCGTCACGGCGGCGCGCACTTCGTCGCGCAGCATACCGATCCGGTCGGGGTCGGGTGCGGCGCCGAGGAGGGTGCGGGTGTAGTCGTGCTGGGGGTGCAGGATGACCTGGTCGGCGGGGCCGCGTTCGACGATGTCGCCGTGGTACATCACGAGGATCTCGTCGGAGAAGTGGCGGGCGGTGGCC
>NZ_JBQCIP010000059.1:0-5518 GCF_051953575.1 Microbacterium sp. | reverse complement strand
ACGGTGGCGGCCTCGCCGACCAGCACCTGCTGCGCCTCCCACAGGTTTCCGGCCTGCTTCTGCAGCTTCTCGAGTTCCTTCTTGCGCTTGCGGCTGAGGTTCACGGTGCCCTCCCGTGGTTGGGGATGTCGGTCTCCCCATCTTGCCAGACCACTGCTCAGACGGGAGGGGTTGCAGGGAACTCTGAGACAATGGAAAAATGCCGCTTCACACCGCAGTCGCAACGATCCACACCAACTACGGCGACATCGTCGTCAACCTGTTCGGCGACCAGGCGCCGCGCACGGTGCAGAACTTCATCGGCCTCTCCGACGGCTCGCAGGCGTGGACCCACCCCGCGACCGGTCAGCCGGGCGACGGCCCGCTGTACAAGGACGTCATCTTCCACCGCATCATCTCGGGCTTCATGATCCAGGGCGGCGACCCGCTCGGTCAGGGCGTCGGCGGCCCCGGTTACAACTTCAACGACGAGATCAGCGGCGAGCTCACGTTCACCGAGCCGTACAAGCTCGCGATGGCCAACGCCGGTCTGCGACGCAACGCCATCACCGGCCAGGTCGAGGGCACCAACGGCTCGCAGTTCTTCATCACCGTCCCCGGCCAGGGCGGCCGCGGTCCCGAGTGGCTGCAGGGCAAGCACACGATCTTCGGCGAGGTCGTGGACGACGCGTCGAAGGCCGTCGTCGACACGATCGCCGAGGTCCCGACGGCAGCGGGCGATCGTCCGATCGAGCCCGTCGTCATCGAGTCGATCGACATCGCCGCGGTCTGAGCGCGGCCCGCGTGACCACCGACGACTTCCGCCGCAACAGCGACAACTTCTGCTACCGGCACCCTGACCGGCAGAGCTTCGTGCTCTGCCAGCGGTGCCTGCGCACGATCTGCCCCGAATGCCAGACGCCGGCTGCGGTCGGCGTGATCTGCCCGGAGTGCCTGCGCGATCAGCAGAAGGCCCAGTCCCCTGCGCAGCACAAGGCGGAGCGTCGGTGGTCACGCCCGCGGGCGGCATCCGTCTCCGCGGGCACCCCGATCGTGACGTACGCGATCATCGGCGTCACCGCGTTCGTCTACCTGCTGCAGCTCATCCCCGGGTTCGGCGGCACGATCGAGAACACCCTGCTGTTCTACGCGCCGACGCTGTACCCAGGGCTGACCGGCATGTTCGAGCCCTGGCGGCTGTTGACCGGCGCCCTCGTGCATGCGAGCTTCTGGCACGTCGCCCTGAATATGCTCGCGCTCTACATGATCGGGCGATCCCTCGAGCCGCTGCTCGGACGAGCGAGGTTCCTCACGCTGTACGTGCTGAGCGCGCTCGGCGGCTCTGTCGCCGTGACTCTCCTCGCGTTCACGACGCCGGTGGTCGGAGCCTCGGGAGCCATCTTCGGCCTCTTCGGCGCCCTGCTCGTGATCGGCCGGCACCTCGGCGCCAACATCGCGAGCATCGCCCTGGTCATCGGCATCAACCTGGTGATCGGGTTCCTGCCCGGCATGAACGTGGCCTGGCAGGCGCACGTCGGCGGTCTGGTCACCGGCCTCGTGGTGGCCTTCATCTTCACGCGCACCCGGGCTGTTCGGCAGCGCGGACTGCAGATCGGCCTGCTCGCCGCGGTCGGCGCCGTGCTCGTCGCGCTGCTGTTCGTGCCTGTCCTCTTCCCCGGCCTGGTGCTCACCACCTGATTCTCCACAGGAGTTATCCACAGGTTCATCCACACCCTGGGGAGAATCACACCCGTGTAATTCACAGCTGTTAACAGATCTGTTAACAACTCCAGGATGCCGCGAATCCTCGCTTCGAAGCACGAAAAAGCCCCGGTCAGCAATGACCGGGGCTCTGTTCGTAGGGTTTATCGCCAGCGCGTCGTCATCAGGAAGCCGATGAAGGCGATGCCGAAGCCGATCACCAGGTTCCATGCACCGATGTCGGGAATCGGGAACGCCATACCGCTGAGGTAGAAGACGAGGATCCAGATCAGTCCGACGAGCATGAGGCCGATCATGATCGGCTTGAACCACACCGGATTGGGTGCGGAATCGCCTTCTGCGCGCTCGACGAGCGAGTCGTCGTCTTTGCCGGGTCGTGCCATGGTGAAGAGTCTAACCGCCAGCCGCACCACAACCACGCTGTGCGAGAATCCCCCTGTGGATGAAGCGGTCGCCAGGTCCCGAGGCACCGCCCGGGCCCACGCGCGCCCCCGAAGGCGCGTATTGGTCGCGGGCGTCATCGGCGAGCTTCTTATCACCGCCGGCGTCATCGTGCTGCTCTTCGTCGTCTGGCAGCTGTGGGTGGGCGACATGATCTACGGCGCCGAGCGCAATGCGACGGGGGCCGAGCAGTCGCAGCAGTGGCAGCAGCAGTGGGAACATCAGAATCCCGGCGGATCCACGGCGCCGACGCCCGAATCGACCGATCCGGCCACCGTCACCGCTCCGCCGCCGGTCATCCCCGAACCGGGTGACGGCCAGGTCTTCGGGGTCATGCACATCCCCCGCTTCGGCCCCGACTACGCCGTCGAGATGGCAGGCGGCGTCACCCGGCCCCGCACCCTGGATCCCATCGGCATCGGCCACTACCCCGGCACGATGATGCCCGGGCAACCCGGCAACTTCGCCCTCGCCGCACACCGGACGACGTGGGGCAAGCCGTTCAACCGCATCGCAGACCTGCACGTCGGCGACGCGATCGTCATCGAGACCGAGGGCGGCTGGTACACGTACCGGTTCCGCACCCTCGAGTACGTGAAGCCGAGCGCCGTCGAGGTGCTGCTGCCCGTGCCACAGGTGAAGGATGCCCCTGCGGGCACCGCCTACATGACCATGACCAGCTGCAGCCCCATGTACTCGATGACCGAGCGGATCGTCGCCTACAGCGTGTTCGAGTCGTTCACCCCCCGCACGGCCGGGGAACCGGCATCCCTCAAGGCGGTGGCCTGATGTACGCGGCTCTGTGGCGCGGCCTGCCCGGCCCGTGGTGGGTGAAGCTGATCATCCTGCTGGTGCTCGTTGCGGCGGTGCTGTACGGCCTGCTGTTCTACGTGTTCCCCTGGGCGAGCCAGTTCATCGTGCCGCAGGAGGTCACCGTCGGGCTGCCGCTCCTCGTCACCTCGCTCACCGCATGACGCCGGCCGCAGGCGGCGCAGCGCCCCTCCTCGTCATCGACAACCACGACAGCTTCGTGCACACCCTCGTCGGGTACGTCCACGAACTCGGCGCCGACACCGATCTCGTCGAGGCCGACGCCATCGACGACCCCGCCGCGGCGATCGCCGGCAGGCGCGCCGTGCTCGTGTCACCCGGACCGGGCGCCCCCGGCGACGCGGGCGCGTCGATCGCCGTCGTCCATGCGGCCGCGGCCGCCGGCATCCCGCTGCTCGGCGTGTGCCTCGGGCACCAGGCGATCGGTGAGGCCTTCGGCGCAATCGTCGATCACGCCCCCGAGCTCATGCACGGGATGACCTCCGCCGTGCACCACGACGGCTCGCCGCTGTACGAGGGCCTGCCGGATCCGTTCACGGCGACGCGCTACCACTCGCTGGCGATCGTGCCCGAGACGCTGCCCGCCGACCTCGTCGTCACGAGTCGCACCGACAGCGGCGTCATCATGGGCGTCGCTCATCGTCGCCTGCCGATCGTCGGGGTGCAGTTCCACCCCGAGAGCGTGCTCACCGAGGGCGGCCACCGGCTGCTCGGCAACTGGCTCGCCTCGGTGGGATTCGCGGATGCCGCAGCCCGGGGCGCGCGCCTCGGTCCGCGCCGCTGACCCCTCGGGCTCTCGACGGGTCAGGAACCCGTGCAGACCGTGAGCGAGATCTCGGAGTGCACGGGGACGTCGCCCGGCGGAAGCGACTGCGTCGCCACCGACGGGGTCTCGGTCGCCTTGCAGTTCGGGTCCTCCTGGGTCGTCACGGTGAGGCCGAGGTTCTGCAGCTCCGTCGTCGCGGCGTCGACCGGGTAGCCGCGCATGTCCTTGATCGTCACACTGCCCGAAGCGACCTTGAGGTTGACGGTGGACCCGGTCGCGAGACTCGTTCCGTCGGCGGGATTCGCCTCGATCACCGTGCCAGCCGGCAGATCCTTGTCGTTCTGCGGCGTGATCGTGCCGAGGACGAGCCCGGCATCGGCGATCGCCTGGGTGGCGGCATCCTGCGACAGCCCCTTGAGCGTGGGCACCGTCGACATCTGCTGACCGGTCGAGACGTAGACCTTCACCTGCTGGTCGCGCTCGACCGACGTGCCGGCCTCGGGATCGGTGCGGATGACCGTGCCCTCCGCGACCTTCGAGCTCTCTTCGTCGACGCGGATGGCCCGAAGGTCCTCTTCGGCGAGGGCCTCGTTCGCGCTCTCGTACGTGACGCCGACCACATCGGGCACGCTGCGCACGCTCGGCGCGTCGCCCGGCTGGATCGACAGCACCCAGAACAGCAGCGAGATCAGCAGCACCGCGAGAAGCGCCACGCCCGCCCAGATCCACGCCACCGGCGGACCCGACTGCGTGCGCTTCATCGTCGTGTCGGTGCTCAGCTGGCGCAGCGACCGGGCGGTCTCGGCCGCCTGGCGCGGGTTCGGTCCGTACAGCTCGCTCGTGAGCGCACCGACCTGCCGCTTCGTCGGCTGGCGCCCGTCGACCGCCGCATCCAGCGCCTCGCGGAAGCTCGCGGCGTCCTGGTAGCGCTGGAAGGGATCCTTCGCGAGAGCGCGCAGGGCCACGGCGTCGAGCGCGCGCGGCACCGTCTCGTTGACCTCGGACGGCGGGACCGGCGCCTCGCTGACGTGCTGGTACGCCACCGCGACCGGAGAGTCGCCGCGGAACGGCTGGCGACCCGTCAGCAGCTCGTACAGCACGACACCGGTCGAGTAGACGTCGGCGCGCGCATCGACCGGCTCGCCCTTGGCCTGCTCGGGCGAGAAGTATGCGGCGGTGCCGAGGATCTGGGTCGTCTCGGCAACCGTCGACGAACTGTCGGACACCGCGCGGGCGATGCCGAAGTCCATCACCTTGACCTGGCCGGCATCCGTCACCATGACGTTGCCCGGCTTGATGTCGCGGTGGACGACGCCGGCGCGATGCGAGTATTCGAGAGCCTCGAGGATGCCGTCGACGTAGCGCACCGCATCGGCCACGCTCACCGGGCCCTCGGCGATGATGTCCTTGAGCAGGCGCCCCTTGACGAGCTCCATGACGATGAACGGCACCGGGCGGACGCGGCCGTCGGGCGTCGTCAGCGAGTCCTCCCCCGCGTCGTAGACGCGGACGATCGTCGGATGCGCCATGCGGGAAGCCGCCTGCGCCTCGAGGCGGAAGCGCGTGCGGAACGCGTTGTCGTCGGCCAGCTCGCGATCGAGGATCTTGATGGCGACGTCGCGGCCGAGCGTCAGGTCATAGCCCTTGTAGACGCTCGCCATGCCGCCGCGGCCGATGGGCTCGTCGATGCGGTAACGCCCCGAAAGCACATGCGGCTCTGCTGTCACGGTCACTCCTGCCTGGAACAACAGCCAGACTAGCCGAGGCCGGACGGGTCAC
>NZ_JBQCIP010000058.1:0-10196 GCF_051953575.1 Microbacterium sp. | reverse complement strand
ACCTGGAACGTCGCCGACTTGATGCCCGCGCCCTCGGCGTACGAGGTGTCCATCACCTTGACGGGGTACTTGTGCCGCTCGGCCCAGCGCAGGTACATGCGCATGAGCATCTCGGCGAAGTCGGTGGCGTCGTCGCCGCCCGCGCCCGAGCGGATCGTCACGACGGCGGAGCGGTCGTCGTACTCGCCGTCGAGGAGCGTCTGCACCTCGAGCTGGCTGATGATGTCCTCCAGCTCGGCGATCTCGCGGCGGGCCTCCTCGGCGGAGTCCTCGTCATCCATCTCGTTGGCGAGCTCGACGAGGACGTCGAGGTCGTCGAGGCGCTGCTCGACGTCGGTGACGCGCTTGAGGTCGGCCTGGCGATGGCTGAGGGCGCTGGTGACCTTCTGCGCCTTCTCGACGTCGTCCCAGAGGTCGGGCGCGCCGGCCTCTTCGCTGAGACGCGCGATGTCGGCGGTGAGTGCCTCGACGTCGACCACGGCCTTGATGTCGGCGAACGTGGAGCGCAGGGCCTGGATATCGGCGGAGGGATCGAAGTCGAGCATGACACTCCAGACTAACGTGGAAGCGATGAGTGAAAGCGCCGAGACCCCGACCGCCCGCGACGTGCTGTGGCGATTCGGACCGATGGTCTACGGCCCCACCGTACTGTTCGCGCTCGGCGAGGGCGCGGTCATCCCCCTCATCCCGGTCATCGCCGCACAGTTGGGCGCAGACGTCGCCACGGCAGCACTCGTCGCCTCGGCACTCGTGATCGGTCAGCTCTGCGGCAATCTGCCCGCCGGCTGGGCCGTCGCCCGCATCGGCGAGCGGCTCACGATGGCGATCGCGGGCGTCCTCTCGCTCGCCGGCATCGTGGGCATGGTGTGGGCCCCGTCGCTCGGCGTGTTCGCGATCGCGGTGTTCCTCATCGGGTTCTGTGCGGCCGCCTTCGGGCTGGCGCGACACTCCTTCATGACGACCCGCGTGCCGCTGTCGTTCCGCGCCCGCGCCCTGTCGCTGCTCGGCGGCACGTTCCGCCTCGGCATGTTCGTCGGGCCCTTCATCGCCGCCGGACTGCTGGCTGTGTTCGGCGACGAGCAGGCCACGATCTGGTTCTTCGGCGGATGCCTCGTCGCCACGGTCCTCCTCGTGCTCCTCGGTCCCGACCCCGAGAAGCAGCTGCCGTCCCCTGCGGCCCCGCGCGCGGCATCCGATCTGACCGAAGACACCGGCGAGCCCGTGACCGGCTCCATCCCGACGTCGGAGCGCACGGGTGTGATCCGGACCATGTGGCGCCACCGGCGGGTGCTGTCGACGCTCGGTCTGGCTGCGGCATCCCTCTCGGCCGTCCGCTCGGCGCGACAGGTCGTGCTGCCGCTGTGGGGCGTGTCGATCGGACTCGACGCGCAGACGATCGCGCTCGTCGTGGGCATCTCGGGCGCCATCGACTTCGCCCTCTTCTACGCGAGCGGTCAGGTGATGGACCGGTTCGGCCGGCTCTGGGCGGCCCTCCCGGCCATGATCCTGATGGGTGCGGGGTTCATCGCGCTGTCGCTCACCCACGACCTGCCCCAGGCTGCGATGTGGTTCGCGATGTTCGCCGCCGTGCTCGGCGTCGGCAACGGGCTGTCCAGCGGCATCCTGCTCACCCTCGGCGCCGATGTGGCCCCGACGTCCGACCCCGCGGCCTTCCTCGGCTCGTGGCGGACGCTCACGGATGCCGGCGGGGCGGTCGCGCCGCTCATCGTGTCGGGGCTCGCCGCGGTCGCGTCGCTCGCGGTGGCGACGGGCGTCATGGGGGCGATCGGGCTGCTGGGCGCGCTCGCGTTCATCCGGTGGGTGCCCCGCTACGTGCCGGGCACCCGCGCCTGAACTCTCACACCCAGGAGCGGCGCACCGCTTCCGCACCGAGCTGCATGCGTGTGGTGACCCCCGCGGTCTCCATCAGCTCTGCCACTCGGCGCTGCACGGTGCGCAGCGAGATCCCCAGCTGCGCCGCCGCAGCGGCATCCGTGACGCCCAGCAGCAGAAGGCGGAGCAGATCGCGATCGACCTCCTCGGTGGTGGGGGCGGCGGCGATGGGAAGGAACGCCGTCGCGGTGCGCCAGTACTCCTCGAAGATCGCGATGACGAGATCCAGCAGTCCGCTCGGGTGGATGAGAAGTGCCCCGAACCCCTGGTCCTTGCCCTGCGAGTGCATCGGTACGAGAGCCATCTGGTCATCGGCCACGAACATGCGCGTCGGGAGAGTGGGGAGCACCCGGATCTCTTCGCCGATGTCAGCCATCTCGCGGGCGGCGCCGAGGAAGCCCGGCCGCTCGAGCACCGCGCTCTCGACGATCACGCGGTAGCGGACACCACGCGCGAGAGCGCGATCCTCTTCGATGTTGTCTTCCCCGCGGACCAGCGCGATCTCGTTCAACACGAGCACCCGCACCTGATCCGTCGCGGCCGCCTGCAACTGAGCGACCCGCTGTCGAACGGCGTCGTCGCCGATCACGACGTCCACCACATCGGCGACGCTGCGCTGCTCCGCCGAGCGACGATACAGATCGCTCAGCTCGACGAGCGCCTCGTGAGCGCGGGTGAGTCCGCGCTCACGCTCGAGCAGCAGCGGACGCAGCGAGATGAACGGCGGGGATGCCACGAACCGGTCACTGCGCGCCGCTTGGCGCGCCAGCAACCCGAGCCGTTCCAGTTCGGCCACGATCGGACGCACGCGGGGCAACGACATGCTGAGCGCGGAGGCGATGTCGGCAGTCGAGGCGGACGGCTGCTGCAGCACGCACCGATAGACGGCGGTGTGGGCCTCATCGAGGCCGAGCGCGTCGAGCACCGTTTCCGTCCCCATGCCGTCCATGGTCCCCCGCCGACCGTGGCGGATGGTGGACATGGCAGTTCTCCGCCATCCACTTTAGGCGGGCGGGCCACGAAAGTTGGGGCGTACGGATCCCCCACCCCGAACCGAGAGGCTCGCGCATGACACGACCCCAGCCCATCGGCCACCGCCTGCGCCCGATCGTCGCCGCCACAAGCGGACTGGCGATCGGCATCGCAGGCATCGGCCTCGCGTCTCTGCCTGCGGCGGCCGGCCCCGCTCCCGCGGCCAGCCCCGTCCCCGCGGCCGCGCCGAACGCGACGGCCGGCGAATCGCACGCCGTGACCCTCATCACAGGCGACCGTGTCACCGTCACCGACATGTCGGACGGCACGCACACCGTGCTGGTCGACACCGCTGTCGAAGGCGCCGGAGTGAAGACGTACGAGGTCGGCGACGACCTGCACGTGGTGCCGGACGGCGCGATGCCCTATCTGGCGGCGGGTGCGCTCGACGAAGACCTCTTCAACGTGTCGCTGCTGCTGGACTACGGCTACGACGACGCCTCCGTCGACGCCACTCCGGTCATCGTCGAGCAGGAGGACGCGACAGCGCGCACGTTCTCGGCGCCGGTCCCCGGGCTCGAGGTCCAGGCGGCGCTTCCGAGCATCGGCGGCGCCGCAGCGACCTTCGGCCACGACGAGGCGGCCGCCGCATGGCAGGCGCTCACCGCTCCAGCCGCTCGGAGCCTCTCGGCCACGCCGACGCTGGGCGGAGGCATCCAGGCGATCCACCTCGACGGCAAGGTGAAGGCGACCCTCGACTCGAGCGTGCCCTACATCGACGCGCCCGCGGCCTGGGCCGAGGGCTACACCGGTGAAGGAGTCACCGTGGCCGTCCTCGACACCGGATACGACGACACCCACCCCGATCTGCAGGGCCGCGTGAGCGCGGACTCCCAGAGCTTCGTCCCCGGCGAAGAGGTCGACGCGGATCCCAACGGGCACGGCACGCACGTCGCATCGACGATCGCCGGCACGGGCGCCGCCAGCGCCGGCACGCACCGCGGAGTCGCCGACGACGCACAGCTGCTCGTGGGCAAGGTCCTCGGCGCCGACGGCTACGGACAGGACTCCTGGATCATCGAGGCAATGGAGTGGGCCGGCCAGCACGCTCCGATCGTGTCGATGAGTCTCGGCTCGACCGAGGCCTCCGATGGCAAGGACCTCATGGCCGAGTCGCTCAACCGGATCTCGGAGTCCACCGGCGCACTCTTCGTCGTCGCCGCCGGCAACGCCGGCGCCCCCGAGACGATCGGCGCTCCGGGCTCCGCCGCCGAAGCACTCACCGTGGGATCGGTAGACGACCCGTCCGGGGCCTTGTCCTACTTCACGAGCCAGGGTCCGCTCGCTCGGTCCGGGGCGATGAAGCCCGACCTCACCGGTCCTGGCAACGATGTCACCGCCGCACGGTCTGCCGACAGCGCGGGCTCCGGTTCGTACATCGCGATGAGCGGGACCTCGATGGCGACACCTCACGTCGCTGGCGCCGCAGCGATCCTGCTCGGCGCGCATCCGGAGTACACCAAGGATCAGCTGAAGGCGGCCCTCGTCAGCACAACCGTTGACCTCGGGTACACGCCGTACCAGGGCGGCACCGGCGTCGTGAACGTCGCGGCGGCGCTGGACGTGCCCGTCGTGGCATCGGGCTCGGGCGACTTCGGCATGCTCGCCTGGGGCCAGGCGCCGGCTCCGGTGACGCGGACGATCGAATACACGAACCGCACGGATGCCGAGGTCACGGTCGCACTGGAGGCCTCGCTGGCAGACACCACGCCAGGCGGCGACGCGGGCCCCGGTCCGCTCGCGAGCGGCATCGCCTTCGACGCGCTGACGCTCGACGCGGACGCACTGACGATCCCGGCCGGCCAGACCCGCGCGGTCACGATGACCGTCGATCCCGCCAAGGTTCCCGCCGGCACGCAGCTGTCAGGGGCACTTGTGGGGCTCATCGACGGCCGACCGGCGACGCGGACCGCCCTCGGCACGATCTCGGAGGCGGAGCGGTACGACCTGACGATCACCGCGACGGACTTCGAGGGAAACCCTGCCGAGACGTACGCGTTCCTGTGGAACCCGGCCACGCAGTTCGCCGAGCCGATCTACGTCGGTGGCGAGACCACGCTGCGCCTCATGAAGGGCGACTACTCGGTCGTGTCGTTCATGGACCTCGACCGGACTCCCGACACCGTCGCCAGCGTCCTCGTCGGCGAGCCCACGCTGGAGCTCGACCAGAATCGGACGGTCGCCCTCGACGCACGCACCGCCGAGAAGGTCACCGTCGACGTCGGCGCCGACGGGCTCGAAGCGGTGCACCGCCGCATGGACATGAAGGTGGGCGACTTCCTCGCGAGCTCGATGATGCCGGTGAAGACCGACGAGATGTGGGCGCAGCCGATGAAGATCGACGACGCAGACTTCAGCTTCACGACGCGGTGGCGCCTGCAGACGCCGCTGCTGACGGTGACGGCAGGCAAGACGCCTCTCGACCTGATCGTGCTCGGGGGCTCCACGCTCCTGGACGGCTCGTTCAAATCCGCGGCCGTCGACGGGGGGACGGGCACGCCCGAGCATCTCGCCGCAGCCGGCGTCGCCGGCAAGATCGCCGTGGTGACGCGCGCCGCCGAAGTGTCGGCATCCCAGCAGGCGGCCAACGCCGCCGCCGCGGGCGCGAAGCTGCTGCTGCTCGCCAACGCCGAGGACGGCGAGCTCAGCGACTGGGTCGGCTCGGAGATCGACTTCAGCGACGTCGGCATTCCGGTGGCCGGCATCAGCGGCGTCGACGGACGCGCGCTCGTCGCGCAGCTGGCGAACAAGAAGAAGATGACGATGTCTGTCGTCGGCGTCCCCTCGACGGACGTCGTCTACGACATCGCCGAGTACGCCGACGGTGAGATTCCCGAGAACCTGACCTACCGCCACTCGTCGAAGGACCTCGCCCGCATCGACACGCGCTACCACGGCCAGCGGGAGCAGCTCGGCGAGTTCCGGTACGACTTCGTGCCTGGGGCGCAGTACGGAACCGGGTTCCCCTACATCGCCGAGCGTGGCATGGACCGCGCCGAGTGGGTGAACACCGACAACCTCCGCTGGAACCAGTGGGTTGCCGTGATGTCGGTGATGTGGGAGATCCGCGACAAGCTGCGCACGTACGAACCGGGCGCGCGGATGTCGGAGGAGTACTTCGGCGGCATCGTCCGACCGTACGTCGCCACCGGCTTCTGGGTCCCCTATCGCGTCTCGGACTACGCCCAGGTCAACATCCCCAGCTGGGCCGACGGCGGCAACCCTGAGCACACAGGCACGTTCGACACCTGGATCGAGCCGTCGACGGTGCACCAATCCACGGACGTGTACCTCGATGGGCACCTGATCAAGCAAGCCGAGCATCAGGGAGCGAACGTCTTCGAACTCCCCGACGGCGAGCAGGACTGGCGCGTGGTCAGCACGGCGACGCACGACGGCTCCCACCTCGCCGGATCCACCAAGACGGTGAGCGACTGGACGTTCCGGTCCGAGGGCGCGCTGGGTGACTGGAACAACCGGTTGCTGCCGATGATCCAGGCGTATTACGACCTCGACGTCAACGCGGCCAACCTCGCGGGCGAGGGACGCAAGAAGGGTTCGGCCATCGCGCTGGGTCTGGAGCTCGGGCACGTCGCAGGGACCGCGCCCGCCGGCGCGATCACCGAGGCCACCCTCGAGGTCCGTACCGGTGACGGCGAGTGGCAGCCGGTCTCGCTGAGCCCGGCCAAGACCGACGCCCCCACCGGAGCAGTCGAGGGCGATGGCGACATCTTCGTCAACAGCCGTGCGTGGGTGAGCGGGTACACCGCCAAGATTCCGGTGTCCGACAAGGGCGGCTGGATCGACCTGCGCGTCACGGCGAAGGATGCCGCGGGGAACACGTTCTCGCAGGAGATCGAGCGTGCGTTCCAGGCCACGCCGGCGAAGGGAGTCCGCTGACACGGGGATCCCGAGCGACGGCCCCGGCGCGTGAGCGCCGGGGCCGTTCTGCGTGCCGCGCCCCTGCGAATGTTCACTTCTGTTCAGTTCGATCGCCTGAACGCACACGGACTGAAACGATGAACCGTCCGCCGTCATCCCGGGCCGCGGACCGTGTGATTCGAGGAGGAATCCCTTGCCCAGCAAACGGACCACGCTGCTCGTGGCGGCAGCCGTCGGCGCGCTCTGCCTGACGGGCGCGCCGGCGCCCGCGCTCGCCGCCGACAGCCTCGCGGGCGCGGTGCACTATGCCAGCGATCTGGACTGGGTCTCGGCCGACAACGGCTGGGGCCCGGTGGAGCGCGACTTCAACAACGGCGCCCGCGGGGTGCCGGACACCAGCCGCGCGATCCAGTCGATCCGCGGCGTGCAGTACCCGAAGGGGCTCGGCACCCACGCTCCCGCGCGCGTCGTCTACGACGTCGCTCAGCAGTGCACCCAGCTGCTCGGCTACGTCGGCATCGACGACAGCCAGGCCGGCAAGGGCCGCGTCGACTTCGTGGTGAAGGTCGACGGCGCCGAGAAGTTCCGCATGGCACGCAGCGGCACCGACGCGGCCGGCCGCCTGAATCTCGACCTGCACGGCGCGACCACCGTCGAACTCATCGCCGAGCCCGGCCCCGAGGGCAACGGCAACGACCACGCCGACTGGGCCGACCTGCGCATCAACTGCACCGACGAGTACCTCGCTCAGCCGCTCACCGTCACGGCCGACGACGTGGACCTGTCGCTCCTCGCCCCGGGCTCGCCCGTCTCGGTGTCGGTCGCGGGCGCCGGACCGCACGTGCCCGTGACCGTCGGCTTCGCCAGCACCGAGGTCGTCGCGAACACGGACGACAGCGGACGCGCGACCGCCTCGTTCGTGGTGCCCGCGGGCACGCCCGCCGGCGAGTACCCGATCACCGCGCGCGCGGAGTCGCTGTTCGGCGCCGTGGCGGAGGGCCGGATCTCGGCCCACGTCATCGCGATCTCCGACACCGTGTACTACGTCGACTGCTCGGCGACCGGCACGGGCGACGGCTCCGAGGCGGCGCCCTTCACGTCGCTCGACCAGCTCTCGGGCGCGCAGCCCTTCCAGCCCGGCCAGTCCGTGCGATTCAAGCGCGGAGCCGAGTGCCTCGGCACGTTCGCCCCGACCGGCTCAGGCCTCGACACCGCGCCCATCACCGTCTCCCCCTACGGCGACGGCGACGCGGAGGCGACGATCAACGGGAACGGCGCGCTCGCCGGCATCCACCTCCTCAACATCAGCAACTGGACCGTCGACGCCATGCACGTGATCAACCCCGGTACCCCCGACCAGCGCCGCGTCGGCATCCTGTACGAGATCAACGACGGCACCAAGCGCAGCGGCGTCGTCCTCACCCGCAACCACGTCGAGAAGGTCGCCGGCTGGTCCGACAAGACGAGCCTCGGCAACGCCTTCTCGCGCTCGGCGGGCATCTCGGTTCTCGGCGACGGCATCGGCTGGTTCGACGGCATCACGGTGACCGACAACGTCGTCAACGACACCGCGGCGGGCGGCATCAAGCTGTCGGCGCCCGACACGACCAAGCACTACAACGAGAAGGTCTACATCGCGCGCAACGACATCCGTGCGGTGGGCGGCGACGGCATCGTGGTCCACAACTCCGACAAGCCCGTCATCGAGTACAACTCGGCGATCGACCTCGGACACGGCGAGTACCCGTTCCTCAAGGGCAACTTCGCGGGCATGTGGCCGTACAACTCGGTGGACCCGCTGTTCCAGTACAACGTGGTCGGCAACAGCGTCGGTTCGACGTACGACTCGACGGCGTGGGACTGCGACATGAAGATCAAGGGCAGCTGCACGTTCCAGTACAACTACTCGTACGGCAACGCCGGCGGGTTCTACCTGGACTGCATCTCGGGATGCGGCACCGCATCCACCGCGACTAATGCGATCCTGCGCTACAACGTCTCGCAGGACGACTGCCGCCTCGGCGGCGCGAGCGGCGGACCGGGGCTGCACCTCATCTACAACAACACGTTCTCGTGCCTCAACCGGCCGTTCGAAGACGACATGACCGCCCCGCGCCAGGTGAAGAACAACATCATCATCGCGACCGGGGGCTCGCTCAAGACGACGAACGGGGTGTACGCGAACAACGCGTACTTCGGCGGCATCCAGCCTCCGGTCACCGAGACCGGCGCGATCGTCGGCGACCCGCAGCTGATCGCCGCGGGCAGCGGGCAGCTCACGCGGGCCCTCCCCGGGTACGAGCTCGCCGTCGGGTCGCCCCTGCTGGGGGCGGGCACGCGGATCGCGGATGCCGGCGAGCGCGACTTCTTCGGCAACCCGATCCCTGCGACGCCGAACATCGGCGCCTACCAGGGCGCCGGCGTCGAGGTCGCGCCGCTGCCCTTCGACGCCCTGGTCAACCAGACCGCGGTGGCCTCGTCGGCCAACCCGCGCAACGGCGCGGTGACGACGGACTACCGCGTGTTCTCGGCCGGGCCGCTGGCGGACGCCGGCCTCGCCGTCGGCGAGAAGGCGACGGCGTTCGGCGCCGAGCTCGACTGGCACCCGACCGCTGTCGGAACCCCCGACGCGATCAAGGTCGCCGGTCAGCAGGTGTCGCTCGAAGGCGAGGGCGACGAGCTCGTCGTCGCCGGGTTCTCGGTGGGCACGGCCACCTCGGGCGCCGCGACCGTCCACTACCAGGACGGCACGAGCGAGCAGGTGCGGATCTCGCTGCCGCTGTGGAGCGATGCGTCGACGGATGCCGCCGACACGGCGCTCCTCGCCGGCGCGGCCTCATACCTGCAGCGCACCAAGCCCTACCTCGGCGGAACGATCTCGACGGTCACGGCTCCCGCGTCCGTGTTCGCGCAGCGCATCCCGCTTTCGGGCAAACCGGTCGCGAGCGTCACGCTCCCCGAGGGCAGCCCGGTGACGGGTGAGGGCCTGAGCCTGTTCGCGATCGAGCTCGACGGCAGCGCCGTGCCGACCTCGACCTCGGTCGTCACGGAGTGCCGCGGACCGAACGCCTGGGTGCACGTCACGGTCGCCAACGAGGGCGATGCCGCCATCACGGTGGCAGTCGGCGCGGCCCTCGGCGACGACGTCAAGGTGAAGCTCAACCCGGGCAAGGACACGCGGTCGTCGTTCAAGATCCGCGACGCGCTCGCCGACGGCGAGGTGACAGTGGTCGCCTCCACGGCGGACGGTGCACGCACCACCAGCATGGTGCCCTACACGGGGATCGGCTGCCGCTGATCGCTCGGAACACCCGTGGGGGGGCCCCACCACCCGGGCCCCCCCGGCCCCCAGCCCCGGGTGCCCCTCCCCACACCCCACCGGCCCCACC
>NZ_JBQCIP010000057.1:0-14947 GCF_051953575.1 Microbacterium sp. | reverse complement strand
CTGAGAGTTACGTTTGAGCCTGCTGCGCCCCGACGAAGTGGCGCAGCACTTCCGCACGGAGAAAGAAGGTCACCCCCTTGTACCGTCGAATCCTCACAGTCGCCGGCGTGCTGGCGCTGTCCGTCCCCGCCACTGCGGCGTTCGCCGCCACCCCACCAGACGACCCGTCGAGCCGTTTCGAAGCCGCTGCCGTCAACGGCGCGGTCGAGATCCAGCGCTCGCCGATGAACCTCACCGCCGACGGCGATGTGACCGTCATCGTCGAACTCGCCGATGACCCGGTCGCCGTCGTGCAGTCGCAGTCCGGGCGCAAGCTCAACGAGGACGAGCGGAACAAGATCAAGGGCAAGCTGAAGAAGGCCCAGGACGCCATCACGGGCTCGATCACCGGCAAGGGCGGCACGATCGACGCGCAGATGCAGTCCGCGTACAACGGCATCCAGGTGACGCTGCCGGTGGACGCGGTGGATGACGTGGCCAAGCTGCCCGGCGTCGTCGGCGTGCACGAGGCCCGCACCTACGAGCTCGACAACGCCGTGTCGGTGCCGTACCTCGGCGTGCCGCAGGTCTGGCAGGACACCGGCTACACCGGCAAGGGCATCAAGGTCGGCATCATCGACACCGGTGTCGACTACACGCACGCCAACTTCGGCG
Organism: Microbacterium sp.; assembly: GCF_051953575.1. GTDB lineage: Bacteria > Actinomycetota > Actinomycetes > Actinomycetales > Microbacteriaceae > Microbacterium. The sequence goes on along the minus strand of NZ_JBQCIP010000057.1, from coordinate 14,293 downwards.
GTCCGGGCACGGTGGGCGCGTACAACGCGAACCACAAGAAGGAGACGAAGGCGGCCCCCGGCGGACTCTTCGGCCCGAACGCCCCGCGCGTGAAGGGCGGCATCGACCTCGTCGGCGACGCGTACGACGCGAACGACCCGAACAGCGTCCCCAAGCCCGACCCCAACCCGCTCGACTGCAACGGGCACGGCAGCCACGTCGCCGGCACCACCGCGGGCAGCGGTGTCACGTCGGCCGGCGAGTACTACACCGGTCCGTACAACGCCGCCACGGCGTCGCAGTCGTGGCGCATCGGCCCCGGCGTCGCGCCTCAGGCCGACATCTACGCGATCCGCGTCTTCGGCTGCGAGGGGTCGACGAACGTCGTCGTCGAGGCCATCGACTGGGCCGTCGACCACGACCTCGACGTCATCAACATGTCGCTCGGCTCGTCGTTCGGCCGTGCCGACGACGCAGACGCCGTCGCCGCGTCGAACGCGGTCGCGGCGGGTGTCGTCGTGGTCACGTCGGCCGGCAACAGCGGCCCGAACCCGTACCTCGTCGGCTCGCCCTCGACCGGTGAGGGCGTCATCTCGACGGCCGCCGTCGACAGCACCGCGAGCTTCCCGGGTGCGAACGTTGCGTTCTCGAACGGCACCTCGCTCGGCGCGATCAACGCCAACGGCGCGAACCTCGCCGGCCTCCCCGCCATGAAGACGGTGATCGTGAAGGATGCCGCCGGCAACGTGTCGCTGGGCTGCTCGACCGCCGACTTCACCGCCGCGGGCATCGTGCCCGGCGGCAACCAGCTCGCCGTGGTCGCCCGCGGCACGTGCGCGCGGGCGGCGAAGCCGATCTTCGGCCAGCAGGCCGGCGCGGCCGCGGTGCTGATGATCAACAACGCCGCCGACTACCCGCCGTTCGAGGGGCCGATCACGTCCAACCCCGACGACGGCACACCGTACACGGTCACGATCCCGTTCCTCGGCGTGCGCGCCGGTGACGCCGCCACGGTCAAGAACGCCGCGGGCACCGACGCCACCATCACGGCGGCTCCGCTGCAGAACCCCGGGTTCAAGGGCTACGCGAGCTTCTCGTCGAGCGGTCCCCGCTCGGGCGACAGCGCGGTGGGCGTGGACGTCGCGGCACCGGGTGTGTCGATCGTCTCCACCGGCGTCGGCACGGGCAACGCCGCGGCGACCATCTCGGGCACGTCGATGGCGTCGCCGCACGTCGCGGGCGTCGCCGTCCTCGCGGTGCAGGCGCACCCCGACTGGACGCCCGCCGACGTCGCCTCGGCGATCGTCTCGACGGCCGACCCCGACAAGGTCGCGGGCCAGAACCTCGTCCGCGGCGGCGTCGGCCTCGTCGACCCCGCTCAGGTGGTCGGCACGCAGGTGACGGCGGCCGGCGACGAGTACACGACCGATGGCGGCGCCAAGGCGCTGCAGTCGACGCTGAGCTTCGGCTTCGTCGAGTCGGCGCAGGCGTACTCCGGCTCGAAGACGGTGACGCTGACGAACCACGGCGACGCTCCCGTCACCTACCAGGTGTCGTCGGCCGCGACCGCGCAGTCGCTGACCGCGCACATCACGCTCGGAAAGTCCTCGGTCACCGTGCCGGCGCACGGCACCGCCACGGTGACGGTGCAGCTCGACGCGTCCGCGGCCGATGTGCCGTCGTCGCTCTCGGGCGGCTTCGCGTTCACCGAGTTCTCGGGTGACGTCGTGTTCACGGCGGCCTCGTCGACGCTGCGCGTGCCGTACCTGCTGGTGCCGCGCGCGACCACCAACGTCGCGGCGACCGCCGGCGCGTGGGACACCTCGGTCGACGGCGAGAACACGGTCGAGCTGACCAACGCGGGCGGCGCGCTCGCCGGTGCGGCCGACTTCTACACCTGGGGCCTGCAGGACCCGCAGGACGTGGACGCGTCGATCGACTCGGGCTATGACGTCCGCGCGGTCGGTGTGCAGTCGTTCCCGGTCAGCGCGAGCGACCAGCTCCTGGTGTTCGCGGTGAGCACGCACCAGCGGTGGTCGAACGCCGCCAACAGCGAGTTCGACGTCGTGATCGACACCAACGCCGACGGCAAGGCGGACTACGTCGTGTTCGCGACCGACGGCGGACTGGTGTCGACCGGCGACGTGAACGGCCGCAGCCAGGTCTTCGTGACCAACCTCGCGACCGGCAAGTCGGTCTCGCGGTTCCTGGCGCAGGCGCCGACCGACAGCAGCACGCTGCTGATGCCGGTCTACGCCAGCGACCTCGGGCTGACTGCCGCGGCGGGTGCATTCGAGTACTCGGCCGCCGGCTACTCGATCATCACGAGTGCCGCCGACGAGGTCGAGGGCAGCGCGTTCTACAACCCGTGGGCCCCGGCTCTCGAGAACGGGCAGTACGCCGAGGTGGCGCCGAACGGCACGGCGTCCGCGACCGTCGCGATCAACGCCGCCCAGGTCGCCGCACAGCACCCGCTCGGCGTGATGGTCGTCGCGACCGACAACGCCGCGGGCGCAGGTGAGGCGTTGCTGCTGCCGCTGCAGTAACGGTTCCAGCACGAAGGGGGCGTCCTCCGGGGCGCCCCCTTTCGCGCGCTCAGCGCTCGCAGAGGCGCGGCGAGTCGCTGCGTCCGAACCGGTAGTCGTAGCTCGTGCCGTCGACGTCGACGATCACCCGCATGCCGTCGACCACCGCTTGGGTGTACGAGTTCCCGGGCTGGGGGCATCCCAGCGCCCCGCTGTTCCATGTGACGGCGACGGCCGACACGAGCACCGGAGTTCCGGTGACCCCGCGTGCCGCGAGGTCCGCGACGATCGCGTCCCAGCGTGCCTGCGAGACGTCCGCGGGAGCGCCCGTCGTCGTCTCGTCCGTCGGGGCCGGGGTCACCCGCTCGAAGGGCGGGCGGGATGCTGTGGGCTCGGACGACGACTCGGGCACGGTTCCTCCTGCGGCGCATGCGGTCAGCGGCAGGAGCGCGATGACGATGATCGCCGCTCGTACCGCCTTCATGATCCGCCTCCGCCGTTGTGCTCCAGGGTACGTCTCGAGCGCGCGGGGAGCACCCGCTCGGCTATACGCGCCGGCGACGACGCGTGAGTCGCACGGCCGGCAGCGGCGGCGCCGGGATGCGCTCGTCGCCGTGATCGACGACATGGCCGAAGCGGGGGCTGTCGGACTCCCAGGCCTCTCGGGCCTCGACGATCTCTTCGTGGCTGCGGCCGACGAAGTTCCACCACATCACGATGTCGTCCTCGAACGGCTCGCCGCCGAGCAGGAACACGGTCGCGCCGCTCGCGCTGGTCACCTCGACCGAGGTGCGGTGCAGGCCGAGGTAGAGCAGGTGCGCGGTGTCGAGCCCGATCGGGGCGGCGTCGGCCTCGCCGCCGGGGACGATGACCTCGCCGTGCACGGCGACCAGGGCGTGCTCCCAGTCCGGGTTCAGCGGCACCCGCACCGTCGACCCGGGCGGGATGCGCAGCTCCGCCCCGACGATCGGCGTGTACACCGTCGCCGGCGACGTGACGCCGCCCAGCTCGCCGAGCACGACGGTGGCCTCACCGGGCGCGCCCGCCGTGGCATCCAAGACCAGCGACGGCAGCACCGCGTGCTGCTCGAAGGCCGGCGCGCCGTGACGGCGGGACTCGGGCAGGGCGACCCACAGCTGCAGGGCGTCGAGGGGCGTGGCCTCCTCGCCGACCGAGTACTCGGAATGGGCGATGCCCGCGCCGCTCGTCATCAGGTTCAGCGCGCCCCGGCGCACGACCACATCGCTGCCGACGGTGTCGCGGTGCCGCACCTCGCCGAGGTACGGCCAGGTGACGGTCTGCAGGCCGATGTGCGGATGCGGCTCGACGCGCATGCGGGTCTCTTGCGGACCGAAGCGGTCGAGGAAGCACCACGCGCCCACGAGGGGCAGGTCGCGCTGCGGGAGCGAACGATGCACCGACATGGCCCTGACGCCGCCGAGCGGCACCTCCCGGGCTTCGAGCAGCAGTGCGCGCGGACCGTCGCACTCGACCGACGTCTCGACGTCGACGGTGTCGGAGCTTCCTAGGCGGGTCATGTCGGAGCCGATCAGCCGACGCGCGAGGGCCAGTGCACGTCCAGGCCGGGGACCTCGTGCTCCTGCAGGTACTTCACGACCACGGGGCACAGCGGCACGACGGTCTCGCCGCGGCGGGCTTCGTCGGCCATCGCCTCCGCCACGACGATCTGTGCGAGGCCGCGGCCACGGAAGGCCGGGTCCACCTCGGTGTGGGGGAACCGCAGGCGTCCGCGCGCGTCGGGCGTGAACTCCGTGAACCCGGCGAGCACGTCGCCCACCCACACCTCGTAGCGTCCGGCGTCGTCGTTGCGTTGGACCGTGATCTCGTCGGTCGTGGTGTCGTTCTCGGTGGCAGTCATGGCATCCCTTCGACGTCTGGTCCAACGTACTTTCGCGCGCATGGATTCCGCCACCCGCCCGACCCCTGGCGGCGCGGGCCCCGGGGGTCTATCGTCGGCCCCGTCTGCGGCATCCGGTCCGCGGGCCGATTCATGGGGGAATCGTTCGGTCCGTTCAGGGATTCGAGGGGAATCATGAAACGACGCGTTCTCGCTGCGCTCGCGGCACTCGCACTCGGCGCCGGGATGCTCGCCGCCGGCGGGGCAGGTCCGGCCTCGGCGGCGTCTTCACCGCCTGTCGCCAAGTACGTGGCGCTGGGCGACTCGATCGCGGCGGGGCAGGGCGGCGGCGCCCCGCTGGACGCCTGCGCCCGCACGGGCGGGGGGTACGCCGCGCAGCTCGATCAGGCGCCCAAGTTCAACCTGCTGCGCAACGCGGCATGCACGGGCGCGAAGATCGCCGATGTGCAGTCGCAGCTGTCGCAGCTGAACCGCGGCACGACGGTGGTGACCCTCACGGTCGGCGCGAACGACCTCGGGCTCGACCAGATCTATGCGGCGTGCGCCGCGGCTGCCGCCGGCGGACCGACGATGCCGTGTGCGGTGGCCATCAACACCGCGCTCGGTGCGGCACCGGGTCTGCCCGCGCCGCTCGGCTCGCTGATCGGCGACATCGCACAGCGCGCACCGAACGCGTCCATCGTGGTGACGGGCTATCCGCACCTGCTCACGCCGTTGCCCTTCGGTCAGGGCGTCGACGATCTCGCCGCGCTCGTCCAGGCGGTGAACGACGCCACCGACGCGCTCAACGCGGCCATCCAGACCGCCGTCGCGACGGCGGGTGCGCAGGGTGCGGACGTCGCCTACGCGGACGTCGTCGCAGCGTTCGCGGCCCACGGCGTGCAGCTGCTGCCGGGCGTCCCGAGCGACCCGTGGTTCGGCACCGACCCGGTGAACGACCCGGCCGGCTTCCTGCACCCGAACCTCGCGGGGTACACGGCGTACACGCAGGTCATCCTGGCGGCCCTGGGACGCTGAGCCCTGTCGGAAGGGATGCCGGGCGCCCGGCATCCCTTCCGTCGTGGTCGGTAGCCTGGCGGCATGCCCGGCTCCGTCGTCATCGTCACCGGCCCTCCGGGTGCCGGCAAGTCCACGACCGCCGCCGCGCTGGCTGCGACGCTCACGCGCAGCGTGCACCTGCGCACCGACGACTTCTGGGCGTACATCGTGTCGGGTGGCGTCGCGCCGTACCGGCCCGAGGCGGATGTCCAGAACCACACCGTCGTCGAGGCGATCGCGCGTGCCGCGTTCGCCTACGCCGACGGCGGGTTCGACGTCGTCGTGGACGGCGTGGTCGGCCCCTGGATGCTGGATCACTACCGCCGCGCGGCGTCGCGCCACCCCGACGCGGCGCTGCACTACGTCGTGCTGCGCCCGGGACGGCAGCAGACCCTCGCCCGCGCACAGGCGCGTTCGGCACCGGACGCGCTGGTCGACGAGGGGCCGATCCTGTCGCTGTGGGACCAGTTCGCCGACCCCGGCGGACTCGAAGGCCATGTCCTCGACACAACCGCGCACACCCCGGCCGACACGCTCGGGGCGGTGAGCGCCGCCGTGCGCGGTGGCCGGTTCCGTCTGCGGATCGGGGGATAGCCGGATGCCGCGACCTGGCAGACTCGAGCGGTGACGCTACTCGACACCATCGCCGCGGCTGCGGAGGCGTCGGGCGCACCCGCCGCGACTCCCGACGCGGATTCGCTGTACGACGCGTTCGTGGAGTGGGCGGGCGAGCAGGGCTTCTCGCTGTACGCCGCGCAGGACGAGGCGGTCATCGAGATCGTGTCGGGATCGCACGTGATCCTGTCGACGCCGACCGGGACGGGCAAGTCGCTCGTCGCCGTGGCCGCGCACGCCGCCGCGGTCGCCACGGGCGGCCGCACCTATTACACGGCGCCGATCAAAGCGCTCGTGAGCGAGAAGTTCTTCGCACTGGTCGACATCTTCGGCGCCGCGAACGTGGGCATGGTCACGGGCGACTCGTCGGTGAACCCCGACGCCCCCATCGTGTGCTGCACCGCCGAGATCCTCGCGAACCTCGCGCTGCGGCAGGGGGCCGACGCCGCGGTCGACCAGGTCGTGATGGACGAGTTCCACTACTACGGCGACCCCGAGCGCGGCTGGGCGTGGCAGGTGCCGCTGCTGCTCCTGCCGCGGGCGCAGTTCGTCCTGATGTCGGCGACGCTCGGCGACGTCACCACGATCGCCGACGACCTCGAACGCCGCACCGGCCGCACGGTCACCCGCATCACCGGCGTCGAGCGTCCGGTGCCGCTGCACTTCTCGTACGCCCGCACGCCCGTGCACGAGACGATCGAAGAGCTGCTGCAGACCGGCGAGGCGCCGGTCTACATCGTGCACTTCTCGCAGGCCGCGGCGATGGAGCGCGCGCAGGCGCTGTCGTCGATCCGCATCGTGAGCCGGGAGCAGCGCGACGCGATCGCCGAGGCCATCGGCGGCTTCCGCTTCACGACCGCCTTCGGCCGCACTCTCTCGCGGTACGTGCGGGCGGGGATCGGCGTGCATCACGCCGGCATGCTGCCGCGCTACCGCCGGCTCGTCGAGACGCTCGCGCAGCGCGGACTGCTGAGGGTCATCTGCGGCACCGACACCCTCGGCGTGGGCATCAACGTGCCGATCCGCACCGTCATGATCACGGCGCTGTCGAAGTTCGACGGCACGAAGATGCGGCAGCTGTCGGCGCGCGAGTTCCACCAGATCTCGGGCCGCGCCGGCCGCGCCGGGTACGACACGTCGGGCACGGTCGTCGTGATGGCGCCGGAGTGGGAGATCGAGAACGAGGCCGCACTGCGCAAGGCCGGCGACGACCCCGCGAAGCGCAAGAAGATCGTGCGCAAGAAGGCACCCACCGGCGTCGTCAACTGGGGCATCGGGTCGTTCGAGCGCCTGGTCGAGGCCGAGCCCGAGCCGCTCGTGCCGCAGCTGCAGCTCACCGCCGCGATGCTCATCAACGTGATCGCGCGCGGCGGCGACGTGTTCGCGAACGTGCGGAGCCTGGTCTTCGACAACCATGAGCCCCGTGCCCGGCGGTACGAGCTCGCGCGTCGCGCGATCGCGATCTTCCGCACCCTGGTCGCCGCAGAGGTGGTCGAGATCGACCGGACGGATGCCGCGGCCCCCGGCATCCGACTGACCGTCGATCTGCAGCCCAACTTCGCCCTCAATCAGCCGCTGTCGCCGTTCGCGCTCGCCGCGATCGAGCTGCTCGACCCGGACGACGCCGCGGGGGCGGCCGGCACCGGCCACTACGCGCTCGACGTCGTGAGCGTCATCGAGGCCACGCTCGACGACCCCCGGCCGATCCTCGCGCAGCAGGAGTTCAAGGCGCGCGGCGAGGCGGTCGCCGCGATGAAGGCCGACGGCATCGAGTACGACGAGCGCATGGCGCTGCTGGAGCAGGTGACCTACCCGAAGCCGCTCGAGGAGCTGCTCACCCAGGCCTACGAGGTGTTCGCGTCGAGCCAGCCGTGGGTGCGGGACTTCGAGCTGTCGCCCAAGTCGGTCGTGCGCGACATGTTCGAGCGCGCGCTGTCGTTCTCGGAGCTCGTCTCCCTGTACCAGCTCGCCCGCAGCGAGGGTCTCGTGCTGCGGTACCTGTCAGACGCCTATCGCGCGATCCGCCAGACCGTGCCGGCCGAGGCGCAGACCGAGGACCTGCACGACCTGGTCGCGTGGCTCGGCGAGGTCGTGCGTCAGGTGGACTCGAGTCTCGTCGACGAGTGGGAGGCCCTGGTCAACCCGGTCGACGACCCGTCGGCGCCGGTCGTGCCGCCCGCGCCGCCGTCGGTGCTGACCAAACGCCCCGCGTTCGGCGTGCTGGTGCGCAACGAGCTGTTCCGCCGGGTGCAGCTGGCGGCGCTGCAGCGCGACGACGAGCTCGTCGAACTCGACCCCGACGTCGACTGGCCCGCCGTGCTCGACGCGTACTTCGACGAGCACGACGAGATCCTCACCGGCGGACCGGCTCGCTCGCCGCGGCTCGTGACGGTCGACGAATCGGATGCCGCCGGCGGCACCTGGCGGGTCGAGCAGACGATCGACGATCCGGCGGGCGACCACGACTGGCGCATCCGCGGCATCATCGACCTCGCCGCCTCGGAAGAGGCGGGCACCGCCGTGCTGCGGGTGACGGAGGTCGTGCGGCTGTAGCCCCGGTTCGGTCGAACCGACGGGCCTGATCGCACGGTTCGGCCTCGGCAGAAGTGGAACGACGTGATCGAGCCCGCCCGTTCGACGCACGAGCGGCCCGCGGGAGTCACCACGCCAGGCGCATGCCGCCGTCGGTCGACAGCACCTGGCCGACGACCCACGCGCCGGCATCCGTCGACAGCCACGCGATGAGCCGCGCCGGGTCGGCGGGTTCGCCGAAGCGGCCGAACGGGGTCTCGCGCACGAACGCCTGGATCTCTTCGAGCGGCCGGTCGGCGGTCTCGGGGTCGAGGTACCCCGTGTTCACCGGGCCCGGGTCGATCGTGTTGAGGATGATCCCGAGGTCGAGCAGCTCCGCGGCGACGGTGGGCGTCGCGCCCGCGAGCGCCGCCTTGCTCGCGACGTACGCGACCTCGCCCCGCATCGGCCCGTGGATCTGCCCCGAGGTCATCCAGAACACGCGGCCGGTCGGCTCGGCGAACGGTCCGGTACGGCCGATGCGTTCTCCCGGCTGACGCCCGGGATCCACCGCGGGCGCGTGCAGCGCCGCGAACGCCCGCGTCAGCAGCAGCGTCGAGCGCGCGTTCGTCTGCCAATGGGCGTCGAGCCGCTCGGCCGTCATGTCGAGGATCGACCCGTCGTCGCCCGACAGCGCCTGGTTGCACACCAGGATGTCGAGGCGCCCGGTGAGCGCCTGCGCCGCCGTGATCACGCGGGGGATGGATGCCGCATCCCGCAGGTCCGCGGCGAGGTCGCCGAACCGCGCGCCCGGCGCGAGCTCCGCACGCAGCGCGTCGCGGACGGCGTCGAGGTCGTCGGTGCCCCACGGCTGGCCGGCGTCGTGGGGCGCGTAGTGGTGGATGAAGACGTCGGCGCCGAGCCGGGCGTACTCCGACGCGACGGCGAAGCCGATGCCCCGCCGGCGGGAGACGCCGGTGACGAGGGCGGTCTTGCCGCGCAGCGGCAGGGAGGTCTGGGTGTGCATGCGTGTGCCTTCCACGGGCGCCGGGACCCGGCATCCCTTCTTCGTTTCGATGAGGACGAAGTCACAGGCATTGCATGAGCACGACCATAGCGGATGATGGCCGTATGCCGACCTACGTGGCCTTCCTGCGGGCGATCAACCTCGGAGCGAACCGAAAGTTCGCGAAGGACGACATCAAGCGGGTCGTCGAGGCGGCCGGGTTCACCGACGTCGAGACGCACATCAACACCGGCAACGTGCGGTTCACGACGCCGATGCGCTCGCGGGCGAAGATCGAGAAGAAGCTCGAGGACGCCTTCGCCGAGGATCGCGGGTTCGACGTGCCGACGATCGTGTTCACGACCGCCGAGGTCTCGGCGATCGCGGCGGAGGCGGCGGAGCTGGCGGAGGAGCATCCGGAGCTGGCGCGCCACTACATCTACCTCTTGAAGGACGAGCTGCCCGCCGCGACCGCGGCCCAGGTCGAGGGGCTCGCGAGCGTCTCCACGCCCTCTCCAGGCGCCGCTGACGCGTCGCCCGGAGCCTCGGGGCGCGTGGGCCCAGCGGGCCGCATGGTGGTCCGCGGCCGGGCCGCGCACGCGCTGCTGGGACCGGCGTACCAGGCTGGGCAGATCGATCCGCTCAATGCCGCGAAGCTGCTCGGCGTCGCGACCAACCGCAACCGCACGGTGATCGCCGCGATCGCCGAGAAGTGGTGCTGACCGGCTCCTCCCCAGCGGCTGCGTGCGGCGCGCATCGGCCGGGTTCCGCACCGGTGCGCGAGCGCCGGGGCGGGCGTCGGATGCCGCGGCTACCCTGGGACGGGTGACCATTCCGCAGGGCGACCCGTACGCCGATCTCGCGTGGGAGCCCGAGTTCGCGCCCCCGCCGGACGACTCGTGGGCGCCGCCCGAGGAGGGGTGGGCACCTCCGCCCGACCGCGGTGGATGGTCAGACGCGGGCGCCGGTGGGTTCGATCCGTTCGAGGGCGCCGGTCCGCGCCGCGACTTCACGGGCTCCGACCCCCGCACGGTGCTGCGCGAGGTGTACGGCTACGACGCCTTCCGCGGTGAGCAGGCCGCGATCGTCGAGCATGTCATCGCCGGTGGGGATGCCGTCGTGCTCATGCCGACCGGCGGCGGCAAGAGCGTCTGCTACCAGGTGCCCGCGCTCGCGCGCCCGGGCACGGGACTCGTCGTGAGCCCGCTCATCGCCCTCATGCACGACCAGGTGGACGCGCTCGTCGCCAACGGCGTGCGCGCCGCGTACCTGAACTCGACGCAGGCGCCGCCTGAGCGTGCGGCCGTCGAACGGGCGTACCTCGCCGGCGAGCTCGACCTGCTCTACGTCGCTCCCGAGCGCCTCAACACCGAGGCCACGCTGCGGTTCCTCGCGCGCGGCAGGCTCAGCGTCATCGCGATCGACGAAGCCCACTGCGTGTCGCAGTGGGGCCACGACTTCCGGCCCGACTACCTCGCACTCGGCGCGCTCGCCGAGCGGTTCCCCGGCGTGCCGCGCCTCGCGCTGACGGCCACGGCCACGCCGGCGACCCACCGCGAGATGACCGAGCGGCTGCACCTGCCGAACGCGCGGCACTTCGTGTCGAGCTTCGACCGGCCCAACATCCAGTACCGCATCGAGGCCAAGTCCGACCCGCGCCGCCAGCTCGTCGCGTTCATCCGGTCGCAGGGGTCGGGTGCGGCGGGCATCGTCTACGCCCTCAGCCGCAAATCGGTCGAGCAGACAGCCGAGTTCCTCTCGGCGCAGGGCGTCGACGCGCTGCCGTACCACGCGGGCCTGCCGGCCGAGACGTGTGCGGCGAACCAGTCCCGGTTCCTGCGCGAAGACGGCGTGGTGATGGTCGCGACGATCGCGTTCGGCATGGGAATCGACAAGCCCGATGTGCGCTTCGTCGCCCACATCGACCTGCCCAAGTCCGTCGAGGGCTACTACCAGGAGACCGGCCGTGCCGGCCGTGACGGCGAGGCATCGGTCGCGTGGATGGCGTACGGCCTCGGTGACGTCGTCCAGCAGCGCCGGCTCATCGACCAGTCGCCCGGCGACCGCTCCTTCAAGACACGGCTCGGCCAGCACCTCGACGCCATGCTGGCCCTGTGCGAGACGGTGGGATGCCGCCGCCAGAACCTGCTGGCCTACTTCGGCGAGGCATCCGAGCCGTGCGGCAACTGCGACACGTGCCTCGAGGCGCCCGAGACCTGGGACGGCCTGATCCCGGCGCAGAAGCTGCTGTCGACGATCGTGCGGCTGCAGCGTGAGCGCAACCAGGCGTTCGGCGCCGGCCACCTGATCGACATCCTGCGGGGCTCGTCGACCGACCGCATCCGCCAGCAAGGCCATGACCAGCTGTCGACGTACGGTCTCGGCGCCGACCTCAGCGAGCAGGACTGGCGCAGCGTCATCCGGCAGCTGCTGGCTCGCGGCATCCTCGTCGCCCGCGGCGAGTACGGCACCCTCGCGCTCGGCGAACCCGCGGCGGGCGTGCTGCGCGGCGAGACGCCGGTGCCGCTACGCCGCGACGTCATGGGCCGCTCCGGCGGTGTCGCCCGCGTGCGCAAGTCGACCGCGCCCGAGACCCTCGACCCGGCGAACGCCGGCGTGTTCGAGGCGCTGCGCGCATGGCGCGCCGGCGTCGCGAATGAGCTCGGCGTGCCCGCCTACATCGTTTTCGGCGACGCGACGGTGCGGGCGCTCGCCGAACGCCGCCCCGAGAGCCTCGCCGACCTGGACGGCGTCTCGGGCATCGGCGCCAAGAAGCGCGAAGCCTACGGCGACGCCGTGCTCGAGGTGATCGCGGCCGCCTGACGTCGCCGTCGGCCCGGGCGTTCCGTCTCGCGAAGACCCGCCGCGACCGAGCGCCCGCGGCGGGACGTGCCGCTCAACGACCCCGCGGCAGCACGTCGTCGAGGTGCGCGGTCAACTGGGCCGCGACGTCGACCGACGACCGGTCGTACAGCCATTGGTACTGCAGGCCGTCCCAGAGCGCGGTGAGCCAGACCGCCTCGAACTCGGGGTCGCGGTGCGAGGGGAGGTCGCCGTCGGCCTGCGCCGCGCGGAACAGCGCGGCGAAGTGGTCGAGCACCCCGCGGAAGCGCTCCTGGAAGTACGCGTGCGCAGGATGGTCGGCCGGCAGCGCCTCGCACGACAGCACGGCGTACACCTCGATGAGGCCCGGGGCGGTGGCCGTGTTCTCGGCCGCACCGCGGGGGAGCGCCCGCAGCTCGTCGACTGCGCGTGAGGCCCGCACGTACGACCCGCGCGACTCGATGAGGCGGTCGCGCTCGCTGAGCACGGCGCTCAGCAGCTCCTCCTTCGAGCCGTAGTAGTGCAGCAGTGTCGACTTCGAGACCCCGACGCGCTCGGCGATGGCGCGCAGCGAGGTGTCGCCGTAGCCCTCGCGGGCGAACAGCGCGGTAGCCCCGTCGACGATCTTCGCCCGCCGTTCGCGGCCGATCCGGTACCCGACCTGCGCGGATGCCGTCTCTGCCGCGAACGTCCGCATCGGCGGCACCGCTGCCGGGTGCTCGGCGGGGTCCGGGTCGTCCGGGTCGCGCCAGCCCACAGGCATGGCCAGGCCCTGCTCGTACGTCTCGAGCGCGGTCACGACGTCGACGCGGTCGGGCAGGTACTGCTCCAGCAGCTGAAGCCCGTCCCAGGCGGCCGCGATGCGCACGGCCTCACCGGCCGGGTCGCGGTCCGACGCCACCGTGTCCTGCACGACGGCCTCTTCGACGGCATCCGTCGACAGTTCGCGCAGTTGTGCGTACCGGTGGCGCACGATCTCGTGGGCGGGGTGATGGGGACTGGATGCCTCGCCCGTGAGTGCGGCGAAGAGGGCCAGGTAGCCCGGCACCTCTTCGTTGCGCTGCGCGATGAGGCTGTATCCGAGCGTGCCCGGTTCGTCGGCGGCGAGCTGTTCGAGGAACGCGAACTCGTTGTCGCGTTCGAACGAGGCCACGACGGCGGCGAGTAGGGCGTCCTTGGTGGCGAAGTGCCGCAGCAGCCCGGGGTGGCTGATGCCGGCGGCGGCCGCGACGTCGCGCAGCGACGAGGCGCGGTACCCGCGGGTGACGAACAGCTCCTGCGCGGCGGCGACGATGACGGCGCGAGTGCGTTCGGCCTGCGCGCTGCGGGCCGTCGCCCCCGGAGAGATCGTCGTCACGGCCACAGTCTACCGAGGGCGATTACCGATCGGTCAGATTTCAGTTACCAAACGGTCAGGTTTCATGTATTCTCGTGAATCGACGCCCGGCGCTGGTGCCCGCGTCGCACCCGAGAAAGGACTCCGATGACAGAGCTGTCTTCCGCCGCGACGGCCGCGGCCGCCGGCACGACCGGCTTCAAGGCGCCCGGAACGACGCCCGACAAGACCCCGCGCGGTTATACGCCCGCCCTCGCCGGAGCGAACTTCGGCGTCTACCTCGCGCTGCTCACCCCGGTGCTGGTGTCGATGGCCTTCAAGGTGCAGCACATCACTGACACCACCGAAGAGGCGACGGCGCAGCTCGGCCTCATCATGGGCGTCGGCGCACTCTTCGCGCTCATCGCCAACCCGCTCGCCGGCCGGCTCTCGGACCGCACGACCTCGCGCTTCGGCATGCGCCGGCCGTGGATCCTCGGCGGCACGCTCGTCGGCCTCGGCGGCTTCGCCCTCATCGGCGTCGCGAACTCGGTCTGGGTCGTCCTGATCGCCTGGTGCCTCGTGCAGACCGCGATGAACGC
>NZ_JBQCIP010000056.1:0-2775 GCF_051953575.1 Microbacterium sp. | reverse complement strand
GCGTCGGCGATCTCTTTCACGACCTGGCCGTTCGACGGGTCGTACACCTTCAGGGTCTTGCCGGCCGACGCCGCACGCCACTCCCCGCCGATGAACAGGGCATCGGGGACGGAGGCCAGCAGCTCGGTCTCACGGTTCTCGGTCACGGGGACTCCCTCGTCGGTTGTGTGCAATGTGGATGCCTCGACCCGCGGCATCCGTCGATCGATGTCTTTGGTCATTCTGCCTGTCCGAGCCCGCGGTACCGATATACAGGATGTACATCGGGTGGCGAGTTCTCTCCGGGACGTACACTCTCAGCGCTGAGGAACGAAGACCCCCGCGAAGAAGTCCGCGAGCTCGTCGTGGGCGCCGAGCGGCAGCACCGCCGCGACGTACTGATCGGGACGCACGACCACCACCACGCCGTCGCGCGACAGGCCGCGCTCGTCGAAGATGTCGGTCGAGGTCCAGGCGCTGGGCGCGGCGGCGTACGCCTTCTCCCAGTCGATGAGTCCGAGCGGTCCGGTCTCGGGCAGGAACAGCTTGGGCACCGCCATGATGTCGACGTCCTCGTGGGGCTGCTGGTACACGACCTTGACGTCGAACACGGCGTCGGCGTCCGCGCCCTCCGGCGTGAAGCGGACCACGGGTGACGCATCGGATGCCGCGTACTCGGCCCACGCCGAGAGGGCGGATGCCGCACCCGGCGCCGCCGCGTCGGCGAACGCGTAGATCCGCCACCGGCCGTCCGCCTTGGCGTGGTGGCCCAGGTGCACCGCGTTGCCGTCGCACACCCGCACGACCTCGGAGGACGTGAAGCGCTTGCCGACCGGGAATCCCGGCGCGAGCGCCTGGTGGGCGGCATCCTGAACCGCCATCGACGGGCCGTACTGCGTCATGAAGCCGGAGGGGAACTCGGCGGTGCCGAGGTAGAAGGTAGCGAGCTCCTGCGGGTCCGAGATCTCTTCGGGCTTGCGCGCCATGAGCGACGACCACTCCCGGTCGAAGTCGATCAGCTGCTGCGCGACCGGCTGACGCTCGGCCGAGTAGGTCTCCAGCAGCGACGCCGGGCTGAGGCCGGTGAGGACGTGCCCCAGCTTCCAGCCCAGGTTGAAGCCGTCCTGCATCGACACGTTCATGCCCTGCCCGGCCTTCGCCGAGTGGGTGTGGCAGGCGTCGCCGGTGAGGAACACGCGCGGCGCGTGGTCCTGGTCGACGTCCACGTCGTCGAACTTGTCGGTGACGCGGTGGCCGACCTCGTAGACGCTGTGCCACGCGACCTGCTTCACGTCGATCGAGTAGGGGTGCAGGATCGCGTTGGCCTTGCGGATGATCTCTTCGATCGGCGTCTGGCGCACCCGGTGGTCGTCGTCGTCGGCCACCTCTCCGAGGTCGATGTACATGCGGCTCAGGTACCCGCCCTCGCGCGGGATGTGCAGGATGTTGCCGGCCTCGGCGTTGATCGCGCACTTGGTGCGCCAGTCCGGGAAGTCGGTGTTCACGAGCACGTCCATGACGCCCCACGCATGGGCCGAGATGCCGCCGACGTGCTTGCGGCCGATGGCCTCGCGCACGCCGCTGCGCGCGCCGTCGCAGCCGGCGACGTACTTGGCCCGGACGGTGCGCTCCTGGCCGGCCCGCTCCCCCGCCGTGTAGCGGACGCGCACCTCGACGGGGTACTCGCCCTCCGGCTGCACGGTCAGGCCGACGAACTCGATGCCGTAGTCGGGCACGATGCGCCCGGGCCCGTGGGCGGCGGCCTCGGCGAAGTAGTCGAGCACGCGCGCCTGGTTGACGATCAGGTGCGGGAACTCGCTGATCTTGAACGCGTAGTCCTCGGTGCGCGCCGTGCGCACGATGTTCTCGGGGTCCTCGGGGTCGGGGCCCCAGAAGTTCATCCAGCCGATGTTGTACGCCTCGGCGATGATGCGCTCGGCGAACCCGAAGGCCTGGAACGTCTCGACGCTGCGCGGCTGGATGCCGTCGGCCTGGCCGAGCACGAGACGACCGTCGCGGCGCTCGATGATGCGGGTCGTGACAACGGGGAACTGCGACATCTGCGCTGCGAGCAGCATCCCGGCGGGTCCGGAGCCGACGATGAGCACGTCCATCTCGTCGGGAAGCTCGGCGGGGCGGTCGACGCCGGTGCCGGCGGCGTTCTGCACGCGCGGGTCTCCGGAGACGTAACCGTGGTGGTGGAACTGCATCGTGACTCCTCTGACGGCGGTGTCGGGTTCTGTGACGGCGGTGTCTTGTGAGAGGAAGCGATCGTGTTCTATATTCGAACACGCCGTTCTACTATTGAACAGATCGTATACGACGCGTCATCGATCCGACAAGACAGGAGCCCGCGTGAGCACGACCGCGCCCGCCTCGCAGACGCTGAGCCGCGGCATCCGGATCCTCGAGGTCCTCGCCGACGCCCGCGAGCCGCTCACCATCGACGAGCTCGCCGCACGACTCGACGTGCACCGCTCCGTCGCCTACCGGCTGCTGCGAACACTCGAGGACCACGGCCTCGTCGCACGCGACTCCGCCGGACGCGTGCAGCTGGGCGCACGGATCGCAGCCCTGGCGGCCGGCGTCGCGCACGACCTGCAGGCCGAGGCGCTGCCCGAGCTCACTGCCATCGCCAACGAGCTGAGCATGACGTGCTTCCTCGCGGTGCTCGACCGCGACGAGTGCATCACCCTCGCGAGCGTCGAGCCGCGCCACGCCGTCGCGACGGTCGCGCAACGCCCCGGGGCCCGCCATTCGATCACCGTCGGCGCGCCGAGCAAGGCGATCCTGTCG
>NZ_JBQCIP010000055.1:0-3606 GCF_051953575.1 Microbacterium sp. | reverse complement strand
TCCACGTCGGCCGGTAACGTTGCGCACGTGACCGACCCCGCTGCCGCCGCCGAGCCCACCGTCCTCGTCCGTGCGCGGGCGGGGCTCGGGCGCCTCACCCTCAACCGGCCGAGGGCCATCAATGCGCTCGACCTCGGCATGGTGCGGCTCATGCACGAAGCCCTCGACGCGTGGGAGCACGACGTCGACGTCGACGTCGTGCTGCTCGACGGCGCCGGCGACCGCGGCCTGTGCGCGGGCGGCGATGTGCGGGGCCTCGCCGAGCAGGTGACGAGCGGCCGGGCCGACGATGCCGCGGTCTTCTTCCGCGAGGAGTACGCGCTCAACGCCCGCATCGCCGAATACCCCAAGCCGTTCGTCGCATTCGCCGACGGCATCACGATGGGCGGCGGGATCGGCGTCGCCGGGCATGCGTCGATCCGCGTCGTGACCGAGCGCTCGCAGCTCGCGATGCCCGAGACCCGCATCGGCTTCACCCCCGACGTCGGGGGCACGTGGCTGCTCGCCCACGCACCCGGGCGACTGGGGGAGTACCTCGGGCTCACCGGCGCCGTCATGGACGCGTCGGATGCGATCTACGCAGGGTTCGCCGACCATTTCGTGCCCCACGAGAACCTCGACGGGTTCCGCGACGCGCTCGAGACGCGTGCCGACCCGTCGCTGTCCGAGCTCGTGCTGCTGTTCGACGAGACCCCGCCCCGCTCGAAGCTCGAAGACGCGCGCGGCTGGATCGACGACGCCTTCGCCGCCGACACCGTGCCCGGCATCGTGGAGCGGCTGCGCGCGCGTTCCGAACCAGAGGCGGCCGCCACCGCCGACCTGCTCGGCGAGCTGTCTCCCACCGGCCTCGCCGTCACGCTCGCCGCCGTCCGGAGCGCCCGCCGGCTGCCCGGACTGCGGGCCGCATTGGAGCAGGAGTACGGGCTCGTCATGTGGTTCGCGACGACCCAGCCCGACCTCGCGGAGGGCATCCGGGCGCAGGTCGTCGACAAGGACCGCGACCCGCACTGGTCGCCGGCGACCCTGGCGGACCTGGCCCCCGACCTGGCGGCATCCGCTCTGTCGTTCCGCCCGTCGATCCCGCTCTGGGGCTGACAGGGGGCAGACCGTGACCAGCCGGCGCACGTACTCGATCGGGGTCGCGGTCGACTGGTTCTTCTTCGTCTTCGCGGGCGTCGCGGCGATCTGGCTCGCCTACCTGAGCCTCACCGAGACGTTCCACGTGGGGTGGTGGGGCATCCCGTTCTTCGTCGCGTTCTGGGGGCTGCTGGCCTACCTCGTGCTGCCGCGCCTTCACCGCATCCTCACCACGATCTACGTGCCCGACTACTTCATCGGCCGCACCCGTACGAGCGACGGCCTGCTGGGCGACCCCGTAAACCTCGCGTTCCTCGGCACGGGCGAGCAGATCCAGCAGGCCATGGCGGCAGCCGGCTGGACACGGGCCGACCCGATCACGCCCGGCTCGTCGTGGCGGATCATCACATCGACGCTCGCCCGCCGCAGCTACGACGAGGCGCCCGTGAGCCCCCTGTTCCTGTTCGGGCGGCAGCAGGACTTCGCGTACCAGCAGGAGGTGGCCGGGAACCCCGCACAGCGCCACCACGTGCGGTTCTGGCGCTGCCCCGACGACTGGCTGCTGCCCGGCGGCCGCCGGGTGGACTGGCTCGCGGCGGGCACCTTCGACACGAGGGTCGGGCTGTCGCTGTTCACGCTGCAGGTCACGCACAAGATCGACGCCGACACCGACGTCGAGCGGGACCACATCGTGTCGTCCGTCCGCGGTGCCGACGCGCGGGTGGGGGTCGACGTCATCGCCGACTTCGCCACCGGGTATCACGCCCGCAACGGCGGCGGCGACAGCATCCGCACCGACGGCGACCTCCCCATCGTCGACGTGCGTTCCGTGAGCGGAGGTGCGGAGTGAACGACGAGAGGATGCCGCCGCCCGCCGAAGCGCCGCCGCACGACGCCCGGGGTGTGCCGGCGGGTTCCGGCGTCTCCCGCGAACCGGTCAAGCGGCCCGCGTACGAGCCCGCGGCGCGGCTTCTTCGGCCTGTGCAGCACGACCCCGACATGCCGAGGCCCGCGGCGACGATCGCCGGCGGCGTGCTGGTGCTGCTGCGAGCGGTCGCCGGGTTCCTCGTCGGCGGGGCGATCGCTCTCGTGTGGCAGGACATCCTCGCCGACCCCGACGTGCAGCTCGTGCTCGAGGGTGTCGACGGCGACAGCGCCGATGCCCGGCAGACCGCGCTGTGGATCGTGCTCGGCATCGTCGTCGTCTCGGTCGCCCTCGACGTGACGTTCGCCGTATTCGTGCTGCTCGGCAGCAACTGGGCGCGCGTGGCGGTCATGATCCTGTCGGTCGTCTCGATCTCGACGACGTTCTTCGCGTGGTGGGTGCAGGGGCAGGAGATCCGTGTCGACGAGACGTTCGTGCCGCTCGCGCTCGACATCCTGGTGCTGCTCGCGCTGTCGAGCCGCAGCGCGGCCGCCTACGCGCGCCGCAAGGAACCGCGCCCGGACCCCGTCGAGTGACGTAGCCTGATCTGCGGAAATCCGCGCGGCCCGTACGGGTCGCTCCGTCGCGGTCCCCGGGGAGGATGCGTGTTCGACAGTCCGCTCTCGGCGTCCGCCTACGAGGTGCTCGTCGTCGACCCCGGCGTCGACGACGAGACGCTCCGAAAGGCCTACCGGCTGCGCCTGCGGCAGACCCACCCCGACACCGGCGGCGACGCGGCCGTGTTCATCCAGGTGCAGCGCGCGTGGGAGCTCGTCGGCACGCCCGAGGCCCGCGCCGCGTACGACCGCGGACACGGCTTCGGCGAGACGGCAGCCCCCGAGTGGTCGGGCTGGCGCCCGCCCGCCGCCCGCACAGACACGCGTCCCCGCGCCCGGTCGTTCGGCCAGCCCGGCGGCTGGCGGCGCGAGCGGTATCTGACCCTCATCCGCGAATGGGCCGGCCGCGGCGTCACCCTCGACGACCCGTACGACCCGGCGCTCGTGCGCTCCGCCCCGGTCGCCTTGCGCCGCCTGCTGGCCGATGCGCTCGCCGAAGAGGCCACCGCCCGCATCGTCGCCGGCCTCGGCATGGGCTACACCGTGTGGCACGACGTCGCCGCGGTCGGCCGCGGCAGCAGCCCCGACGACAAGATCGACCACATCGTCCTGGGGCCGAGCGGCCTGTACGGCGTGCTGTCGGAGGACTTCGGCGGGCCCGTCGGGCTCCGCCGCGGCGAGTTCTCGGGCCCCAGCATCCCCGGCGCTCCCATCGCCGAGCTGCTCACCCACATGCGCACCGTCGCCCGCAGAGCCGGCGTGCGCTTCAGCGGCGCGCTCGTCGTGCTGCCCGACGAGGATGTGCCGGCGCCCATCCAGGAGCTCGGCCGGATCCGCAGCGTGCCCGTCACCATCACCGCACGCAGCGCGCTCGCCACCGTGCTGCGGCGGGGCATCACGGGCGCGCGAGACATCGGCGGCAACGAGGTCTTCGACGTCCGCACCCGGCTGCAGCAGACCGTCCGCTTCGCGTAGAGCCGGAGGCCGGTCAGGAGCGGTCGCGAGCCTGACGCAGCCAGCGCTCGATGCCCGCGATGTGCACCTGGG
>NZ_JBQCIP010000054.1:0-27923 GCF_051953575.1 Microbacterium sp. | reverse complement strand
TTGAAGCAGTCCTCCCACACCCACAGCTCGGGCACCCCTGCCCGCTCAGCCGCGATGACGGCGTCGTGGAACTCGTCGGGGGTGTGCGTGTACGGGTTGAAGATCGCACCGATGCGGGTCATGCACCCACTCTTGCAGGAGCGGCCGACACCCGCGACGCGGACGTCGCGGGTGTCGGCCGGCTGTGGCGGGTTCGCCCGGGGGCTCAGGCCGCGGCGGCGAACGGCGCGGTCGCGCGCACGGTCAGCGCCTCGTCCGAGGCATCCACCGTCACGGATCCCCCGTCGACGAGGGCTCCCGTGACGAACAGGTCCGCGATGCGGTCGTCGACCTCGCGCTGGATCAGCCGGCGCAGGGGCCGGGCGCCGTACTCGGGCTCGTACCCGTTCTCGGCGAGCCAGGCGACGGCCTCGTCGGTGACGACCAGGCCGACGTCGCGCTTGGCGAGGCGGGAGTCGGATGCCGCCAGCAGCAGGCGCACGATGCTCTGCAGCTGCGGCTTCTCGAGCTTGCGGAACAGCACGATCTCGTCGATGCGGTTGAGGAACTCGGGACGCATCGCCTCGCGCAGCTTCGCGAACACGCGGTCACGGAGGTCCTTCTCGGAGCCGAAGCCCGTCGAGCCGCCGCCGTCGGCGAGGAAGCCGATGGCGCCGCCGCGCGAGGCGAGGAACTCCGAGCCCAGGTTCGAGGTCATGACGACCACCGTGTTGCGGAAGTCGACCGTGCGGCCCTGGCCGTCGGTGAGGCGCCCGTCGTCGAGCACCTGCAGCAGCAGGTTGAACACGTCGGGGTGCGCCTTCTCGATCTCGTCGAACAGCACGATCGAGTACGGGTTGCGCCGCACGCGCTCGGTGAGCTGCCCGGCCTCGTCGTACCCGACGTATCCGGGAGGGGCGCCGACGAGGCGCGACACGGTGTGACGCTCGCCGAACTCGCTCATGTCGAAGCGGATCACGGCTCCCTCGTCGTCGAACAGCGACGCGGCAAGGGCTTTCGCCAGCTCCGTCTTGCCGACGCCCGTGGGCCCGAGGAACAGGAACGAGCCGACGGGCCGGCGGGCGTCGCCCATGCCGGTGCGGTTGCGCCGCACAGCCTTGGCGACGGCCGTCACCGCGTCGTCCTGCCCGATCACGCGATCGTGCAGCTCGTCCTCGAGCGAGGCGAGACGCTCGCGCTCGGTCTCGGTGAGGCGGTTGACGGGGATGCCGGTGGCCCGGCTGATCACGGCCGCGATCTCGGGCTCGTCGACGATCGCCGCGGTCGTCGTCGCGGCGCCGGCCGCGGTGGCGCGCTCGAGGCGCTCCTGCACCTCGGCGATCTGGTCGCGGATCCGCGAGGCCTCTTCGTAGTGCTCGGCCGAGACGGCGGCGTTCTTGTCGGCCTCCAGCGTCGCGAGGCGCTCCACGAGCGCGCTCACGTCCACCTTCGACCCGAGGCTCAGCCGCAGGCGCGCACCGGCCTGGTCGATGAGGTCGATGGCCTTGTCGGGCAGCACGCGATCGCTGAGGTACCGGTCGCTCAGTTCGACGGCGGCGCGCAGGGCCTCGTCGGTGTAGACGATGCCGTGGTGCTCCTCGTACGCGGGCTTGAGACCGCGCAGGATGAGGACGGCGTCCTCGATCGAGGGCTCGCCGACCCGCACCGGCTGGAAGCGGCGCTCCAGCGCCGGGTCCTTCTCGATGACGCGGTACTCCTTGAGCGTGGTCGCACCGACCAGGTGCAGCTCGCCGCGGGCGAGGCGGGGCTTGAGGATGTTGCCGGCATCCATGCCGCCGTCCCCCGCGCCGCCGGCGCCGACGACGGTGTGCACCTCGTCGATGAAGACGATCAGCTCGCCCTTGAGAGCCGAGATCTCGTCCATCGTCTTGGTGAGGCGCTCCTCGAAGTCCCCGCGGTAGCGGGTGCCTGCGAGCATCGCGGGCAGGTCGAGCGCGACGACCCGCTTGCCGAGCAGCTGCTCGGGGACGGCGCCGTCGACGATCGCCTGCGCGAGGCCCTCGACGATCGCGGTCTTGCCGACGCCGGCCTCGCCGACCAGCACCGGGTTGTTCTTGGTGCGGCGGCTCAGGATCTCGATCGTCTGCTCGATCTCGTCGGCGCGGCCGATCACGGGGTCGAGCTCACCCGCGAGTGCGCGTGCGGTCAGGTCGGTGCCGTACGTGTCGAGCATGGGAGAGGAGGATGCCGCGGCATCCTGATCTCCGTCGACCGACCCGGCGCCCGACGGGGTCACCGTCTCGCGCGCGCCCTGCGTGAGGGCCTCTGCGGTCACGCCCGCACGTGCGAGCACCTGGCCCGCGGGAGTGTCCTGCGCGAGCACGAGCGCGAAGAAGAGGTGCTCGGGGTCGACGTAGGTCGAGCCCGACGAGCGCGCGACCTGGAACGAGTGGAACAGCGCACGCTGCACTGACGGCGTGATCACCGCACCGTCGACGTCGGCGGGACGGGATGCCGCCGGCAGGCGCTCCTCGGTGGCGCGGACGATCGCGTCCGGGTCGGCGCCGATGCCGCGGATCGCGTCGCGGGCGGGCGCCTCGGCGGCGAGGATGGCCAGCACGTGCAGGGCGTCCAGCTCCCGCTGACCGCGGTCGAGCGCGTACTTTCCGGCACGCTGCAGCAGCTCCTGCGTGCGCGCGCCCAGGAACCGGCTGAGGTCGATGGAACGCTCTGCGCGGGCGCGCTCGCCGGCGAGGTAGCGCGCGAGGAAGTCGTCGAACGCGCTGCCGTCACCGGACTGGGGGGTGAAGTCTTCGGGCATGACACCTCTCCTGAAACTTGAGTGGGCAGGCATCAAGTTTTGAACTTGATACACGCAATGTCAAGTTCAACAGGAGCTGGTCGCGGGTATTCCCGATCGCGCGAAACACTTCGACACCCGCCCGGATGTCGGCGCCCCGGCGTAGCGTCAGGCCCGGAGGGGCCCGCATCAGCGACGAGAGGGAGAACCATGGACTGGAAGATCGAGCTCATCTTCGTGCCGGTCACCGATGTCGACCGCGCCAAGGAGTTCTACGAGCGGATCGGCTGGAACGTCGACCATGACCAGACCCCGTTCGACGGCCTGCGCTTCGTGCAGGTCACTCCACCGGGCTCCGCCTGCTCGATCGCATTCGGCACAGGTCTGGGCAACACGCTCGAGCCCGGACAGCAGAACACCGTGCAGCTCGTGGTCGCCGACGCCGACGAGGCGCTCGCGCACCTGCGAGGCGTCGGCGTCGACGCCCGCGGTGTCGACGAGCAGGCCTGGGGCCGCTTCGTGCAGTTCGACGACCCCGACGGCAACACCTGGACCCTGCAGCAGCTGCCGCCCCGCTGAACGACAGCGCGGCCGGCATCCGCTCGATCGAGCTCGAATGCCGGCCGCCGCATCAGCGGGGTCTCAGTCGCGCCCACCCGGCGGGCCGATGAGCAGCAGGACGGTGAACAGCACCACGACGGCGAGGGCGATGAGCACGCCGAGAACCCACGGCCGACGAAGGAACCAGCGCATCAGCCGGTCATACCACCGGCCGTCGCGCGGGTCGTCGGTCGCGTCGAGGCGCCATGCTCCGGCGAGGCGTCCGGTCCGCTGCAGCCAGATCTCGGCGGGAATGGTCGCGTAGGGGACGATCGCGCTCACGAGCGAGACGACGGTCGGCCACACCTTCCAGCGGTTGTTCAGCGCCACGAGGATCACGGTCGCGCCGTACGACAAGAAGATGAACCCGTGGATGCCGCCGCCGATGGTGACGCCGAGCGCCCAGTCGGTGGTGGCCCGCAAGATCAGGCCGGCGATGAGGAGCGTCCACGAGATCGCCTCGGCGATCGCGAGCGCGCGGAAGAGGGAGTGGGGATTGCGGAACACACCTTCAGCCTAACTGAAAGCGTTTCAGGCTTCCTGAAGGTTGCCCGTGCGCGCAGCCGCCCGCAGACGCCCGGCTCAGCGCTCGAGGCCGAACGGCTCCTCGTGCAGCCCCTGCAGGGCGGCGGCGAGCTCAGGCGCCCCCTCCGCCAACCCGGCGTCGAGCGCTGCCAACCGCTGCTCGGCGGCCTGCAGCACCTCGCCGCCCCGGGCGGTGACGCGCAGGTCCGAGGCCGCGCCGGCGTGGGCGGTGGCGTCGGCGACGAGACCGTCGGCGACGAGAGCCTGCACCGCCGTGTGGGCGGACTGCACGGTCACCTGCGAGCGTCGGGCGAGCTCGCTGAACGAGATGCCGGGCGTCGAGCGGATGTGGGCGAGCAGACCGTACTTGCGCGTCGTCAGCCCGAGGTCGCGCAGCTGGGACCCGAGGTGGGCGTCCCAGACGCTCGCCACGGTCAGCAGCGAGATGACAGGACTGAAGGGACGCTCCGACGACACGGGGTAAATGCTAGCCCGCTACCGTGGGACGGTGACGTTCTCGCTCGACGGCCTGCGCCGCTGGCCCGATGTCGAGGCTCCCGATCTTGTGGCTGTGGATGCCGCCGACCGGCTGATCCTCGACGAATCGGCCGCGGCGCGCGCAGAGCTCGAACCGGGCCGCCTGGCGGTGATCGGCGATGCCTACGGCGCGCTGACGCTGGGCGCCGCCGCAGCCGGGGCGCGCGGCATCCGCGTCCACCAGGACCCCCTCACCGCAGAACGCGCCCTCGCAGCGAACGCCGCCGCCTTCGGGCTCGGCGACACGTTCGCCTCCCACGCGCTCGACGCCGAGCTGGTGCGCGACGCACGGGTCGTGCTGCTGCGGCTCCCCCGCTCGCTCGACGCGCTGCGCGACATCGCGGGTCTCGTCGCCCGGTACGCGGCACGTGACGTCGTGGTGTTCGCGGGCGGGCGGCTCAAGCACATGACCCTCGCGATGAACGACGTGCTGCGCACCGACTTCGCACGGCTGGACGTCACCCACGCCCGGCAGAAGTCCCGCGTGCTGATCGCGCGAGACCCCGGCGCCGGCCGGGATCCCGTGCCCGCCCGCGCCGCGCACGACGGCCTGGTGGTCTGCGCCTACGGCGGAGCGTTCGCGGGCGCCGCGGTCGACATCGGGACGCGGCTGCTGCTCGAGCATCTGCCGACCGACCTGCCCGGCGATGGCACGGTCATCGACCTCGCCTGCGGCACGGGCGTCATCGCCACCACGCTGGCTCTGCGGCATTCCTCGCTCGCCGTCGTCGCCTGCGACCAGTCCGCTGTCGCGGTGGCCTCGGCGCGCGCCACCGCCGCGGCGAACGGCGTCGGCGATCGGGTCGACGTCGTGCGCGACGACATGCTGGGGGCGCAGGCCGACGGCTCTGCGGCGTTCATCGCCGTCAACCCGCCGTTCCACTCGGGGGCGGCCGTGCACGAAGGGATCGCGCCCCGGATGTTCCAAGAGGCGGCGCGCGTCCTCCGGCCCGGCGGCGAGCTGCGAGCGGTGTGGAATTCGGGCCTGCGTTACCGGCCGGCGCTCGAGCGACTCGTCGGCCCCACTCGCCAGATCGCGCGCAACGCGAAGTTCACGGTCACCGCGTCGACGCGGCGGTGACGGGACCGGATCGGATTGACCGGGGGGCCGACGCGAGATGCCGGCTCCCCCGGTAGCCACAAGCTCGGGACTCGCGGCCGGGGCAGCCGGACCGGGGCTCCGGCAGTCTCCCCCGCCCTAGAGACGACGACGGAGCCCGGTTATTACGCGACTGTCGTGATTCTGTTGCGATCCGGCCGAATGTGTCGCGTTCTCGCCCCGCCGCCGGAGATGGCGGATGCCGGGACCCCCGGGCATCCGCCATCCCCCGGCCTTCAGTCCACCGGGATCTCGTTGCGCTGCGCCAGGTTGCCGAGCCATGCGAGGCTCGGCTTCGGCGTGCGGACGAAGGTCTCGCGGTCGACCGCGATCAGCCCGAACGTGGGGCGGAACGAGCCCCACTCGTAGTTGTCGAGCAGCGACCAGTGCAGGTAGCCGCGCACGTCGCAGCCGTCGGCCATCGCCGCGGCCATGCCCGCGAGGGCGCCCGTCGTGTAATCGATGCGCCGGCTGTCGTCAGTGGTCGCCATGCCGTTCTCGGTGACGATCATGGGGATGCCGCCGGTGACCTCGCGGGTGTGACGGAGCGCCTGCCCGAGCGCCTCCGGGTAGTACTCCCACCCGGTGAGCGTGCGCTCGGTGCCCTCGGGCCACTCCTGCGGGCCGTAGCCGAGCTCGTCGTCGGTCGGTCCGATGATGGTCCGCAGGTACGACTGCACGCCGATGAAGTCGTCGCCCCGCGACTGCTCGAGGAAGAAGTCCTCGCGCCAGTACTGCCATTCGTCGCGCTGCTTCTCCCACCCGGGCACCGCCTGGAACACCTGGTTCGCGACGGTCCACCCCGAGCGGATGCCGCCCACCCCCCGCAGCACCTCGGTAGAGGCGTGATGCGCGTCGGCGATCGCCTGGGCGACGAAAGGCGACGGACCGGGGAAGTTGACGCCGTTCTCGGTGTCGATGCGGGCCTCGGTCTGATTGACCATCATGTTCGGCTCGTTGATCGTGACCACGAGGTCGACGTCGTCGAGGATCGTGGCCGCGATCTCGGTGAAGCGGCGGAACCGGTCGGTGCTCTTCTCGGAGTACCAGCCGCCGGAGTGGTCCCACCACCGCGGGAACGTGAAGTGGTGGAGCGTCACGATCGGCTGCACGCCGCGGTCGCGGCACGTGTCGATCATGCGGCGGTAGTGCGCGAGCTGCGCCCGCGAGACGACACCCTCCTCGGGCTCGATGCGCGACCACTCCAGCGAGAACCGGTACGCCGTGAGTCCGGCGTCCGCCAGCAGCGCGATGTCTTCGGGGTACCGATGGTAGGAGTCGCACGCGTCACCCGACGGCTCCGGGATCTGCGTGCCCGGCGCGTACTCGTTCTCCCAGTGCCCGGTGTTGACGTTGCCGCCCTCGATCTGGTGGCCGGCGGTGGCCGCCCCCCAGATGAACCCCTCGGGTGCGGCGATGACACTGCTCATGAATGCTGATTTCCCTTCGTGTTACTTGATGCCCGTCAGGGCGATCCCCTGGATGAAGTGGCGCTGCATCGCGATGAACAGGACGAGCACCGGGATGACGATGAGGAACGACCCGGCCATCTGCAGCCCGAAGTCCGAGCCGTGGCCGCCGGCCTCGGCCGAGAACAGCGCCAGCGACACCGGGAGCGTGTACATCGAGTCGTCCTGCGAGATGATCAACGGCCACAGGAAGCTGTTCCACGACCCCATGAACGTGAAGATCGCGAGCGTCGCGAGGGGCGCCTTGCACAGCGGCAGCACGATCTGGAAGAACGTGCGGAACTCCCCCGCGCCGTCGATCCGGGCGGCATCCAGCAGCGAGTCGGGGATCTCGAGCATGAACTGCCGCATCAGGAAGACGCCGAACGCCCCCACCATGCCCGGCAGGATCAGGCCCCAGTAGGTGTTCACCATGCCGAGGTTCGCGACCAGCACGAACTGCGGGATCAGGGTCACGATGCCGGGGACGAACAGCGTCGCCAGCACGACGACGATGATGACGTTCTTGCCGGGGAACTTCATCTTCGCGAGCGCCCAGCCCACCATCGACGAGAACAGCAGCGTTGTCGCGACCGTCACCGCGGCGAGGAACACCGAGTTGAAGAACGGCCGGAGGATGTCGAACTCGAACAGCCACGCACGGAAGTTGTCGAGGGTCGGATGCTGCGGCCACCACGTGATCGGCCGCTGCATGATCTCGGCCTTCGTCTTGAAGGCGCCGAGCACCATCCAGACGAACGGCAGGACCGTGGCGGCCAGTCCGACCGACAGCACGACGAGGACGGCGAGGTTGCCCCACCGGATCGGCTTGCGGGGCGGACGGGGCTGCGGGGGCTCGGTCGCCGCGACGGCGACCGTCTCGAGCGTTGTGGTCATGTCAGGTCCTCTGGCGGAAGAAGCGGAACTGGATGAGCGCGAGGATGCCGACGAGCGCGAAGAGCACGTACGCGCCGGCCGCGCCGACCGAGTAGTTGCCGTACTTGAACTGGTTGTAGACCTGCAGCGCGATCGACGTCGTCGACTCGAGCGGCCCGCCGCCCGTCATGACGAAGGGCTCGTCGAAGAACTGCATGTAGCCCGTGGTCACGAGGATTGTGTTCAGCAGGATGGTCGGCATCATCATCGGGATGGTGATGCGGAAGAACTTCTGCACCGCGTTCGCGCCGTCGATCGACGCCGCCTCGTTCACGTCCGCAGGGATCCCCTGCAGGCCCGCGAGGAAGATCACCATCGAGGC
This sequence comes from Microbacterium sp., assembly GCF_051953575.1. Classification (GTDB taxonomy): domain Bacteria; phylum Actinomycetota; class Actinomycetes; order Actinomycetales; family Microbacteriaceae; genus Microbacterium. Next base: position 19,716 of record NZ_JBQCIP010000054.1, on the reverse strand, counting down.
GCCGATGTTGCGCCAGACGGCCATGATGGTGATCGCCAACAGCGCCGTGTTCGGGTCGCTGAGCCAGTTGGGCCCCGCGATGCCGACCGAGGCGAGGATCGTGTTGATGACGCCCGTGTTCTGGTACATGATGCGCCACACGACGGCGACGGCGACGATCGTCGTGATGACCGGCGTGTAGTAGCCGACGCGGAAGAACGTGGCGACCTTGCGGCTCACGGAGTTCAGGAGCACTGCCAGCACGAGCGCGAGGAACAGGGTGGCCGGCACACCGACCACGACGAACATCAGCGTGTTGAACAGGGCGCGCTGGAACGACGGGTCGGTGAGGACCGCGACGAAGTTGTCGAACCCGACGAAGTTGACGTTGAACGGGTTGCGGATGTCGCGTGCCCGCAGGTCGGTGAACGACATCGCCAGCGAGCTGACGAGCGGGATCAGGCCGAAGACCCCGAACGTCAGGACGAACGGCGCGACGAAGACCCACGCGATGAGGGCCGAACGGCGCCGCTGCGCGGCCAGGGAAGAGACCTTCCCCGGCCGCGCCTGCGTGGATGTCACCACCCGAAGCCGATCTTGTCGGCCTCGGCCTGGATCTCCTTCGCCGCATCGGCGCCCGTGATCTCGCCGCGGGCGACCTGCTCGGAGTACTTGCTGATGAGGTCGGAGATCTGCGACCACGCCGGATAGTTCGGCGCGGCGACGGTGTCGGCCAGCTGCTCGGTGAGCGTCTTGGTCACCGGGTTGTCCTGGATGGGCGCGTACTGGCCTGCAGCGACGTTGGCGGGCAGCTCGCCCTGCAGGTCGTACCAGGCCTCCTGCTGGTCCTGCTCGCCGATCCACGACAGCAGCGACCAGGCCGCGGACTTGTTGTCGGATGCCGAGAAGACGCCGAGGTTGCCGCCGCCGATGTACTGGTCGTTGCTGCCGCCGGGCCCGGCGGGCGAGACGGTGTAGCCGACCGAGTCCATCGTGAAGCCCTCGGGGGCGGTGCCCTTGTCGATCTCCTCCTGGTAGATGTCCAGCATCCAGGGGCCCGAGATGAACATCGGCGTGCCGCCGTTCTCGAACGTAGCGTCGGTGTCGCCCAGCGGCGCCTCGCCGCGCTGGAAGTAGCCGCCGTAGTAGTCGAGCGCCTGGACGAACTCCGGGGTGTCGATCGTCCACTTCTTGCCGTCGGTCATCTCACCGCCGGCCTGCGCGTCGAACGGCACGATGACCTGCGCCGGCTGCTCGGTGGGCTTGGGGAGGCTCAGGCCGAACGTGCCGCCGGGGCGCGACGCGAAGGCGGCCGCCATGGCCTCGGTCTCTTCCCACGTCGTGGGCGCCGAGAGGCCGAGCTCGGCCGCGATGTCGGCGCGGTAGAACAGGAAGCGCGTCTCGACGTACCAGGGCATCGCGTACAGCCCGTCCTCGCCGGTCACCGAGTCCACCGCGGCGGGGTAGAAGTCCGCCTCGTCGTACACGCCGTCCGGCACGGCGTCGAAGGCGCCCATGCCGATGACGGTCGCCGTCTGGTCGGCCCCCGTCATGATGATGTCCGGGCCCTTGCCCGCCGCGGTCGCGGTCTGAGCCTTCGTGATGACCTGATCCCACGGGACGTCCGTGATCTTGACGCTCGCGTCCGGGTTCGCCTTGACCCAGTCCTTCGTGAGCTTCTCCAGGTTGTCGGCGTGTCCGCCCGCCGTCCAGATCTCGACGACGCCCGACGCCTTGCCCGCTTCTGCCGGGGCGGCCGACGATCCCTCGGCAGCGCCGTCCGCGCTGCGACCGCAACCGGACAGGACCAGGACGGCGCCGAGCGCCATCGCCGTGATCGCAGTGACTCGCATCCCTTGCATGCTCACTCCTTTGTGTGATTTCGAAACGAAAGCTCGAAATTTCGTGCCTCAGTGGGAGACTATAGAGCGAAAGTCCGGCGCTCGTCCAGCCGGAGCCGGGAAATAGACGAGCGATCGTTACCGTTTGCCGCTAGCATTTTCGGAAAGTCGATCCGGAGGAACCCCATGGCAGTCCCGCTCGCGCAGATCGCAACCGAAGCAGGCGTCTCGATCCCGACGGTGTCGAAGGTGCTCAACTCCCGGCCCGATGTGTCGCGCGCCACGCGCGACCGCGTCGCCGCCGTCCTCGAACGCCACGGCTACGAGATCCGGATGCGACCGCGCCTGGCCACGGGGTTCCTCGACATGCGGGTGGTCAACCTCGACCAGGCGTGGTCCGAGGCCGTCGTCCGCGGCGCCGCCGAGACGGCGAAGCGCCACGGCAAGGATCTGGTGCTCGCCGTCGAACCCGATCCCGAGGACTGCGACGAGTGGGTGCAGCACGCGCTGGAACGGGGGTCGGACGGCGTGCTGAGCGTCGTCGCGGTGCCCAGCGCCGAAGCCCGGCGCCAGCTCGCCGAGGCCGGCATCCCCCTCGTCGTCGTCGATCCCCTGCACCGGACGCCCGAAGGCGCGTACTCGATCGCGGCGACGAACTTCCAGGGCGCCTTCGACGCCGCCGAGCACCTCCTCCGGCTCGGACACCGGCGCATCGCCACGATCACCGGTCCCCTCGACCAGGACAACGGCATCGCCCGGCTCGCGGGGTTCCAGGCCGCGCTGCAGCAGGCGGGCGTCCCCGTGGACGAGGACCTCGTGATCCGGACGCAGTACGGCATCGATCAGGGCTACGACGCGACGCGCCTGCTCCTCACCCGCGGATCGCGCCCGACGGCGATCTTCGCCGCGAGCGACGACAGCGCGCTGGGCGCCATCCGCGCCCTCCGCGAGCACGACCTGCGCATACCGGACGACATGTCGATCATCGGCTTCGACGATCTGCCGCACTCGTCCTGGATCGACCCGCCCCTGACGACGATCCGCCAGCCCCTCGCACAGATGGGCAGCGCGGCGGTCGACGTGATCGTGCGCGTGCGCGCCGGCCAGCATCCGGCCGCGCGCACCGAGCTGTCGACCACGCTGGTCGTGCGATCGTCGACGGCCGAGCTCAGCGGCTGACGACGGCGGCCGGCTGCCTAGAGCTGCCCCGGCGCAGCGTCGAGATCGCGGATCGGGTCGAGGATCGCTTCGGCCGCCCAGGTCGCGGCATCCGCGATGTCTCGGCCGCTCATGCCCAGTTCGCGCCGCATCGTCACCCACGTGGCCGAGGAGTCGAGGTGCGACAGCGCCGCCACGACCGCCCGCCGGTCGTCGTCGGCGAGAGAGGGGGCCTCGCGCCGCAGCATCCCGTCGAACTCCTCGCGATGGGGCGCGGGGTCGGAGCCGTTGACGCCGCGCATCGCCGTCTCGGCGACGACGTACGCCAGTTCGGGCCGCCGGTCGTAGGCCTCCATCGCCTCACGGATCGCGATCGGGACGTCGAAGATCGACTCGGACTCCGCCCGCGTGAAGATCGTGCGCTCGATCCAGGCGGCGGTGGCCAGCAGCAGGTCCGCCCGCGTCGGATAGTGGCGGAAGACGGTCCGCTCGCCCACGCCGGCGCGCAGGGCGACCAGCCGGAACGACACATCGTCGGTGCCCACCTCTTCGATGAGCTCCGCGTACGCGGCGAGGATCGCCGCCTGGGTCCCCGAGACCTCGGGCGCCGTCGAGGGCGCGGCCATCAGGCCGCCCGGTCCGCTTCGGACGCCGCCGGCAGGACCCGCCGCACCGCGAGATCGAACACCTGGTACGTGTCGTCGGCGCTCATGTCGAACCCCGTGCGCATCCGCGCCCAGAACATCGGCGACGCGAAGTAGCGGAGGGATGCCGCGACGCGCCGCGCGTCGCGACGGTTGAGGTTGGGCGCCGTGGCGTCGATCATCGCGACGATCGCCTCGGACATCGGGGCGGCGGAGTCCTCGCCGGTCGGAGACAGCGCCCCGCCGCGGGCCGCGACGAACGCGAAGGCCGGTGCGGCGTCGTAGGCGCGGAACCGGGCACGCACCGCCTCGCGGAACTCGCCCGCGGTGCGGAAGTCCTGCACCGGGAAATGCTCGGCCTCGATCCAGCGCGCGAGCGCCTCGAGCAGGTGCGACCTCGTGGGGAATCTGCGGTAGATCGTCCGCTCCGAGACGCCGGCGGCCTCAGCGAGCTCGAGGTACGAGACATCCTCGAAGGTGCGCTCACGCAGCAGCAGCGCGGCGTTGGCGAGGATCAGCGACGGGGTGTCCAGAGCCTCGTCCATCACGGCATCCCTCCCCTCCCGTCCCGATGAGGCTTCACCGGCTCCGCCGGGAGGACGTAGCGGTCGGAGCCGTCCAGCGTCAGGGCCAGGGACGAGACGAACTGCAGCTCGCCCCGGGGCCCGGACTCAGCCGAGGCCAGCATATCCGGCCGTTCGAAGGTGTAGCCGGTGACGTGGCAGCGCAGCCGTTCGCCCGACGGGTTGCCGTCCGCGTCGAGCATCGGCGTCGGGATGCCGTCCGACCCGCGCCGGAGGTAGTACCGGCCGCGGGTGACGATCGCCATGAGCGGCGTCACCACGACCGCGACCCCGATCGCGATGAGCACGGAGAAGGGCTGCACGGCGGGTCCGAACGCGCCCGCGAAGCACAGCAGCGAGAGCAGCGACGCGAGCCCGACCGAGACCGGACCGACGGGGTTCCAGTTGTGCAGCATCCCGCGGCGGAACTCCGGGAAGCGCGGCGACAGCCGCAGCAGGTGCTTGTTGATCACGATGTCGGCCGAGATGGTGACGAGCCACGCCATGACGACGTTGGCGTACAGGCTGAGGACGAACGAGATCAGGCTGAAGACGTCCATGAGCATCAGCGAGAGCGCGATCGCCAGGTTGAACACGACGAACACGGTGCGGCCGGGGTAGCGCTTCTTCACGCGCGTGTAGACGTTCGACCAGGCGAGCGACCCCGAGTAGGCGTTGGTGACGTTGATCTTCACCTGCGCGACGACGATCAGCAGGAGGGCGAGCACGGCCGCGGTCCAATCCGGCAGCAGCGACTGGTACATGCCGAGGAACTGCTTCACCGGCTCCACCGCACGATCGGCGAGCGACGGGTCCACCTTGGTGACCAGATACACCGCGAGGAAGAGCCCGATCACCTGCTTCGTCCCGCTGAAGATCACCCACCCCGGCCCGCTGAAGACGAACGCGGTCCACCACGACCGCGCGTTCGTGCGGGTGCGGGGCGGCATCACCCTGATGTAGTCGATCTGCTCCGCGAGCTGCGGCGTCAGCGCGAAGCACACGGCGGCGCTGGCCACGACGGCGCTGAAGCTCACGGTTCCGTCGGACGCGCCCTCGAAGCCGATGAACTCCGTCACCGCCTCGGGCTGCGTGAACACGATCCACACGAGCGGGAGCAGCGCGAGGGCGAGCCAGAGGGGCGTGGTCCAGAACTGGAGCCGCTCGAGGGCTCGCATGCCGTAGATCACGATCGGGATGACGGCCAGCGTCGAGATGACATAGCCGGCGGGCAGCGGTATGCCGACCGCGACCTCCAGCCCCTGCGCCATGATCGCGCCCTCGAGCGCGAAGAAGATGCACGTGAAGCCGGCGAAGACCACGGTCGTCACGATCGAGCCGTGGTAGCCGAATCCGGAGCCCCGCGCGATGAGGTCGAGATCGAGGTTGTAGCGGGCCGCGTAGTAGGCGACGGGGAACCCGACCAGGAAGATGATGACGGAGGCGAGCAGGATGCCGAGCACGGCGTTCGTCGTGCCGTGCTCGAGCCCGACACTGGCGCCGATCGAGAAGTCCGCGAGGAACGCGATGGAGCCGAGCGCCGTACCGCCGACCGACAGCGCGCTCCACCGCCGGAACGAGCGCGGCACGTACCGGAACGCGTAGTCTTCGAGGCTGTCCTCGGCGGCCGAGCGCGCATCTCCGCCTCGGGCGCCGGTTCTCACGCCCAGCGCATGCACACTCACCTCCAGCGCTTCCACGATGACTGGATCCTGCCGGAGAAGTGTTTCGGCCGCGTTGCCGCGGCGAATCGATCTGAATCAGATCGCCATCGCCTCGCGCACGGCGTCCACCGCGCCGGCGCCCCCTTCCCCGGTGACCGTGACACGGCCCGACTGCAGGACGTAGAAGCGGTTCGTGGAGCGCAGCGCGAAGCCGACGTGCTGTTCGACGAGCAGCACGGAGAGGTCGCCGCGCCGGGTCAGGTCGATGATCACCCTTTCGATGTCGGCGACGATGTTGGGCTGGATGCCCTCGGTGGGCTCGTCGAGGACGAGGAGCCTGGGCTTCGTGAGCAGCGTGCGGGCGATCGCCAGCTGCTGGCGCTGGCCGCCCGAGAGCAGCCCCGCGCGCCGGCCGAGCAGCTCCTTCAGCACGGGGAACAAGTCGAACACCTCGTCGATGTCGGACTGCCGCTTCGCCACGAGCTGCAGGTTCTCGAGCGTAGTCATCTGCGGGAACGACTGCTGCCCCTGCGGGACGTAACCCAGTCCCCGCCGGACGCGCAGGGAGGGCGGCATCCGCGTCACGTCCTCGCCGTCGATCAGCACCTGACCGCTCATCACGGGGATCAGCCCGGTGGCGACGCGCAGGAGCGTCGTCTTGCCGGCCCCGTTGTGCCCCATGACCGACACCGCCTGTGACGTCGGGATCGCGATCGTGACATCGTGCAGCACCTTGGTCCGCCCGTAACCGGCGGTGACGCCCTTGAGCTCGAGCATCAGTGTTCCCCCTGCTCTTCGACGGCGGCATCGGCTGCCGACCCTAGATAGACCTCCTGGACGCGCGGGTCCGCCTGGACCTGTTCGACCGTGCCGGCCGTGAGCACCTTGCCGGTGTGCATGACGGTGACCCATTCGGCGAAGCTGCGGACGAAGTCCATGTCGTGCTCGATGACGATGATCGTGCGCTCGTCGCCGATGCGGCGCAGCAGCTGTCCGGTCTCGTCGCGCTCGTCGGCGTTCATGCCGGCGACGGGCTCGTCGAGGAACATGACCTTCGCGTCCTGGACGAGCAGCATGCCGATCTCGAGCCACTGCTTCTGGCCGTGCGCGAGGGTGCCCGCCGGGCGGTCGCGCTGCGCGGTGAGCCCGATGGTCTCGAGCGCCTCCTCGACGTACGCCGGAACGCCGCGCCGGGTCAGGGGCAGCCGCCACGCGGAGCGGTGCACGCCGCCGGCGATGTCGAGGTTCTGCAGCACCGACAGCTCTTCGAACACGGTCGCCGTCTGGAAGGTGCGCCCCACCCCCGCGCGGATGATCTTGTTCGTCTTCATCGACAGCAGGTCTCGGCCGTCGTACACGGCGGTCCCCGTCGCGGGGACGAGGCCCGTGAGCGCGTCGACGAGGGTCGTCTTGCCGGCGCCGTTCGGCCCGATGAGGAAGTGCACCTGGCCCTTCAGCATCAGGAGATCCACGTCGTCCACCGCCGTGAACTCGTCGAAGCGCACCGTGAGGTTCGACACCTTCACCGAGGTCTCGGCATCCGGACTCAGCAGCTCGCCGGCGTCCGCCACCGGAGGCGTCACATCGATCCCGCTCATGCCGCCAGGCTCCTTTCCGACTTCGTGCGTCCATCCGTCTTCGATCGGACCGCCGCGACCAGCCTGCCGACGAGCGAGGCCAGACCGTTCGGCAGGAACAGCGTCACCAGGATGAACAGCAGGCCGAGGATGTAGATCCAGCCCTCCGGCCAGCTGGAGGCGAGACTGGACTGGCCCCAGCCGATCGCCATCGCCCCCAGCACCGGGCCGAACAGCGATGCGCGTCCGCCGAGGGCGACACCGGCGATGAACAGGATCGAGGCCGAGGCGCCGATCTCCTGCGGGGTGATGATGCCGACGAGGGGCACGAACATGGCCCCGCCGATGCTGGCCATCACGGCGGCGATGACGAACGCGACGAGCTTGATGTTGGCCGGGTCGTAGCCGAGGAAGCGGACGCGGTCCTCGGCGTCGCGGGTCGCGAGCAGGAGCTCTCCGAACCGGCTGCGGTGCAGCTGCCAGGCCACGAGCATGCAGACGACGAGCAGGGCCGCGGTGATCAGGTAGACCATGATCTTGTTCGCGTCGTCGTTCAGGACGTAGCCGAAGAAGTACTTGAAGCCGCTGAGGCCCGTGTCGCCGCCGGTCTCGCGGATCGTCGAGCTGACGAGCACGGCCAGGGCGACGGCGAGCGCCTGGGTCAGGATGGCGAAGTACGCGCCCTTCACGCGCCGCTTGAAGAGCGCGAAGCCGAGGATCCCCGCGACGATCACGGGCAGCAGCACGATGGCGAGGATGGTGAAGGCCTCGCTGCGGAACGGCTCCCAGAACGCGGGCACCGAGGCCAGCGGGTCGTACAGGATCATGAAGGTGGGCGTCGCCCCGGGTCCGGCGGTCTCGAGCGTGAGATGCATCGCCATCGAATAGGCGCCGAGTGCGAAGAAGACTCCCTGCCCCATGACGAGCATGCCTCCCCGGCCCCACGCGAGGCCGATCCCCACCGCGACGATCGCCCAGGCGCAGTACTTGCCCAGGTTGCTGATCCAGTGCAGGGAGAGGACGGAGGGCGCCACCGCGAGCAGGACCACCGCGAACACGGCGATGCCGATGAGCGACAGCCACGGGCTGCGGGAGCGGGTGCGCGTGGCCGGGTCCGCGAGCGGCGGGCTCGCGAGGCCGGTCTTGGTGAGCTCGGTCATGCCAACCCCCTGGTGCGGACGGTGAAGAGCCCTTGCGGGCGGACCTGCAGGAAGACGACGACGAGGACGAAGGCGAGCACCTGCGCGAGACTGCCGCTCGTCCAGTCGGCGAAGAACGCCATCGCGACGCCGATCACCCACGCGGCGATGACGGTGCCCTTGATCTGGCCGATGCCGCCCGCGACGACGACGAGGAACGCCGGGATGATGTACTGCACGCCCATCTGGGAGTTCGTGCCGCCGATGAGCGACGCCGCGACACCGGCCACGCCCGCCAGGCCCGAGCCGACGAAGAAGGTGATCCGGTCGACGTTGCGGGTGCGGACGCCGACGGTCTCGGCCAGGTCGCGGTTCTGCACGGTCGCGCGGATGCGGCGGCCGAACGAGGTGTACTTGAGCCAGGCGGCGAGCGCGGCCACGCACACGCCGGCGAGCGCGATCGTGAACGCCTGGCGGAGCGGCCACGCGTAGCCGAAGACGTCGATCTGCCCCTGGAGCCAGCCCGGGTTCTCGACCGGGACGCCCTGGGCCGGGAAGATCTGGAGCGCGATCTGCTGGAGGATCAGCGAGACGCCGACCGTCGCGAGCAGCGTGTCGAGGGGACGCCGGTACATCCACTGGATGATGCTGACCTCGAGCAGCAGCCCGAGCAGACCGGCGACGACGAACGCGGCCGGCAGCGCGAGCGGGATCGAGATGTCGCTGGAGGGGATGACCAGCTGGACCAGATAGGTGACGAAGGCGCCGACCATGATGAACTCGCCGAGCGCCATGTTGATCACCCCCATCTGGCCGAAGATGAGCGTGAGCCCGAGGGCTGCGAGCAGCAGCAGCGCCCCCACGGCGCTGCCGTTGAGCAGCGGAGGGATGAGTGCATCCATGCGCGGTCACTCCCTTCTGTTGCGAAGGCGGGAAAGAGGAGGGTCCGGATGCCGGGGCCCAGTGCCGTGCGTACGGCACGGGGTCCCGGCATCCGTGAGGGGATCAGCCGGCGGCGGCCACGAGCGCCTTGCGGACGTCCTCGGGGAACCAGTCGTACTGCTCCAGGTACGGGTCCGGCTCGATGAACTCGTCGGAGGCCCAGACGATGTCGAACTGGTTCTCGGCGTTGATCTTGCCGATGTGACCGGGCTTGGAGATGTGGTGGTTGTCGCCGTCCAGCGTGACGACGCCCTCCGGCGCGTCCACGGTGATCTCGTTCTCCTTCGCCGCGGCGTTGATCGCGTCGACGTCGAACGACCCGGCGGCCTCGACGAGGGCCTTGTACAGGTACAGCGAGATGTAGGCGGCCTCCATCGGGTCGCTGGTCACGCCGCTGGAGCCGGGGTAGGCCTTCCACGCGTCGATGAACGCCGGGTTGTTCGGGGTGTCGAGCGACTGGAAGTAGTTCCACGAGGCGTAGTTGCCGGTGACCTCGTGGCCCATGGCGGGGGCCTCCTCCTCGGCGATCGACACCGAGATGATCGGGGTCGTCTCGGGCGTGAGGCCGGCGTCGTAGTAGGCCTTGATGAAGCCGACGTTGGACGAGCCGTTGATGGTGTTGAAGATGAAGTCGGGCTTCGCCGCGGCGATCTTCGCCACCTGGGTGGTCCAGTCGTCCTTGTCGAGCGGCACGTACTCCTCGCCGACGATCTCGATGCCGAGCTCCTTCGCGTAGAGCTTGATGATCGCGTTCGCCGTGCGCGGGAAGACGTAGTCCGAACCGGCGAGGAACAGCGTCTTCACGCCCTGCGAGGCCAGGAAGTCCATCGCGGGGATGATCTGCTGGTTGGTCGTCGCACCGGTGTAGTAGATGTTGGGCGACGCCTCGAGGCCCTCGTACTGCACCGGGTAGAAGAACAGGCCGTTGTGCTCCTCGACGACGGGCTTGACCGCCTTGCGCGACGAGGAGGTCCAGCCGCCGAAGATCGCCGCCACGCAGTCCTGCGTGAGGAGCTTCTCGGTCTTCTCGGCGAAGGTGGGCCAGTCGGTCGCGCCGTCCTCCTGGATGTAGTCGATTTGCTTGCCCAGGATGCCGCCGTCGGCGTTGATCTCGTCGGCGGCCATGTGCAGCACGTTCGACACGGTCTTCTCCGAGATCGCCATGCCGCCGGTGAGCGAGTTGAGGAAGCCGAGCTTGATGGTGTCGCCGGACGTGTCGACGCAGCTCTCGGCCGCGGCCGCCGACGCGCTCGGCCCGGCCTCACCGGCGCGGCTGCCGCAGCCGGACAGGACCAGGGCGACGCTCGTGACGAGCGCGCCCGTGGCCAGGATCGCCCGCAGGCGCTTCCTGTGGTTGGGGATCATGCTGTGCTCCGTTCGGGTGGGTGATGCGTGGGGGTGCAAGTGGTCCCACCATGGAGCCGCGGCATTACATTGCCTTTGCTCGAACGTATCGGGCATGTAAACACTCGGACGGCCGGATCCTCGTTGTTCCGCGTGATTCCGCGGATCTCGTAGGTCTTGAGGCGTCCGGGCGTTCCTGCACCCCTTCGCCTGAGTGGCAGACTTCTGACACACATCGACGAGGAGGGAGCGCCCATGCACCTTTCACCCGCGGACACCGAGAAGCTGCTGCTGGCGGTCGCCGGCATGGTGGCGCGCGACCGCAGGGAGCGCGGCGTCAAGCTCAACCATCCCGAGGCGGTCGCGCTGCTGTCGACCTGGGTCATCGAGCGCGCCCGCGACGGCGCCGAGGTCGCGCAGCTGATGACCGAGGGGCGCACCGTGCTGACCCGCGACGACGTGATGGACGGCGTCGCAGACATGCTGGCCGATGTGCAGGTCGAGGCGACCTTCCCCGACGGACGCAAGCTCGTCACCCTTCACCACCCGATCGATTGAGGAGTCGACATGGCATCAGGATCAGCATCCGGACCCGGCGCCATCCGGGTACGACCCGGTTGGATCGACCTCAACGCCGACCGCACGGATGACGAGCGCCTCGAGCTCGTGATCCTCAACACCGGCGACCGGCCGGTGCAGATCGGCAGTCACATCCATCTGCCCGATGTGAACGCGGCGCTGCAGTTCGACCGCACGGCGGCGGCCCGCTTCCGGCTCGACATCCCCTCGGGTACGTCCGAGCGCTTCGAACCCGGGGTCTCGAAGCGCGTCGGAGCCGTGGCGCTGCGGGGTCACCGCCGCGTTCCCGGCATCCGGATCCGATCGGAGGCGTCCTGATGCGCATCGACCGCGAGCGATACGCCGCGATCTACGGACCCACCACCGGCGACCAGATCCGGCTCGGCGACACCGACCTGTGGATCGAGATCGAGGACGACCTCACCGTCGGCGGCGAGGAGGCGGTGTTCGGCGGGGGCAAGTCCATCCGGGAGTCGATGGCCCAGAGCACGCTCTCGCGCGCCGACGGAGCACTCGACACCGTGATCACGAACGCCGTCATCCTCGACTGGTGGGGCGTGGTCCGGGCGGATGTCGGCATCCGCGACGGCCGCATCGCGGGGATCGGCCGCGCCGGCAACCCCGACATCGCCGACGGCGTCGACCCGCGGCTGGTCATCGGCCCCTCCACCGACGTCATCTCCGGAGAGGGCAAGATCCTCACCGCGGGCGGCATCGACTCGCACGTGCACCTGCTGTCCCCCTCGCAGATCCACGAGGCGCTCGCCACCGGCATCACGACGATCGTGGGCGGCGGCACCGGGCCCTCCGAAGGCTCGAAGGCGACGACGGTCACGCCCGGCGCCTGGCACCTCGAGCGGATGCACAGGTCGCTGGACCGGCTGCCGGTGAACGTGCTGCTGCTCGGCAAGGGCAACACGGTGTCGCCGCAGGCGTTCGAAGAGCAGGCGCTCGCCGGCGCAGCCGGCTACAAGGTGCACGAGGACTGGGGCTCCACCCCGGCCGTGATCGACGCCAGTCTGCGCGCCGCCGAGGAGTGGGGGCTGCAGGTCGCGCTGCACAGCGACTCTCTCAACGAGGCGGGGTTCGTCGAATCGACCATCGCGGCGATGGCCGGGCGCACCATCCATGCCTTCCACGTCGAAGGTGCCGGCGGCGGTCACGCCCCCGACATCCTGTCGATCGCGAGCCTGCCCTATGTGCTGCCCGGGTCGACGAACCCCACGCTCCCGCACACCGTCAACACGGTCGCCGAGCACCTCGACATGCTCATGGTGTGCCACCACCTCAACCCCGGCGTCCCCGAGGACCTCGCATTCGCCGAGTCCCGCATCCGCGCCACGACCATCGCGGCGGAGGACATCCTGCACGACATGGGCGCGATCTCGATGACGTCGTCCGACGCGCAGGCGATGGGACGCATCGGCGAGGTCATCACGCGCACCTGGCAGGTCGCGCACGTCATGAAGGCCCGCCGCGGACCGCTCGGCGGGTCCCTTCCCGCCGACAACGAGCGCGCCCGCCGCTACGTCGCCAAGTACACCGTGAACCCGGCGATCGCCCACGGCATCGACGAGGAGGTCGGATCGGTCGAGGCCGGAAAGCTCGCGGACCTCGTGCTCTGGGACCCTCGCTTCTTCGGGTTCCGCCCGAGCGTCGTCGTGAAGGGCGGCGGATTGGTGTGGGGCGCGCTCGGCGATCCGAACGCGTCCATCCCCACACCCCAGCCCGTGCTCATGCGTCCCGCGTTCGCCGACGCGATCGGCGGGTCGCTCTCGGTCTCTTTCGTCGCACCCGCGGCGCTCGAGGCCGGCATCGAGGAGCGGCTGGGTCTCACGCGCCGGCTGCTGCCCCTGCAGTCGACACGCGGGATCGGCAAGGCCGACATGCGCAACAACGACGCGCTCCCAGCCATCGACATCCGCCCCGACACGTTCGACATCTCGATCGACGGCGAGCGCGTGGAGCCCGCTCCCAGCGCACGGCTGCCCCTGGCCCAGCTGTACCAGCTCTTCTGATGTCCGCCCTCGCCCCGTCCACCGTTGCGATGCTGCTCGCCGACGCCCGGCTGCCCTCGGGCGGCCATGCCCACTCGGCAGGTGTCGAGCCTGCGGTGAACGCGGGCGTGGGTCCGGCGGATCTCGCCGCGTTCCTCCACGGCAGGGTGACGACCACCACGCTCGTCGAGGCCGGGACGGCGGTCGCGGCCCGGCACGCGCGCCGCACCGGCACCGACCTCGACGAGGTTGAGGCCGCGTGGGCGGCGCGCACGCCGAGCCGGGCGCTGCGCGACGCCGCGCGGCTGCTGGCCCGGGGCTACCTGCGCGTCGGCGGGACGCTGCTCCCCGGCGATGACGTGCTCGACGCCTGGCGGCAGCGCCCCACTCCCCCGCCGCGGCCGTGCGTGCTCGGCGTCATCGCGGCAGGGCTCGACCTGTCCGCTCTGGAACTCGCGCGACTCGTGGTCTACGAAGACATGCAGGCCGCGGCCGCCGCCGTGCTCAAACTCGAGCCGCGTGACCCGCTCGAGCTGGTCTCGCTCGTCGCCGAGCTGTGCGCCTCCGTCGAAGGCCGGCTCACCTCGATCTCCCGCATCACCGACCCTGCCGGCATCCCCGCTCTCACCGCACCGCAATCCGAAGCGTGGGCCGAAGCCCACGCCCGATCCACCAGGAGGCTCTTCCGTGCCTGAATCGACCGCATCCCGCTCCCTGCGCCTGGGCGTCGCCGGCCCCGTCGGCACCGGCAAGTCGTCGCTCATCGCGACGATCTGCCGGGTCCTCGCCGACGAGATCCGCATCGGCGTCATCACGAACGACATCTACACCGACGAGGACGCCCGATTCCTCCGCTCGGCGGGCGTGCTCGAGCCCGAGCGCATCGTCGCCGTCGAGACGGGCGCCTGCCCGCACACGGCGATCCGCGACGACGTCACCGCCAACCTCCTCGCCGCCGAGGACCTCGAGCGCGCGTTCGACCCGCTCGACATGGTGGTGATCGAGTCCGGCGGCGACAACCTGACCGCGACGTTCTCGCCGGCCCTGGTGGACGCGCAGATCTTCGTGCTCGACGTCGCCGGTGGCGGCGACGTCGCCCGCAAGGGCGGGCCCGGAATCGGCCGCGCGGACCTGCTGGTCGTCAACAAGACGGACCTCGCCCCGTACGTGGGGGTCGACGTGCCGCGCATGGTCGCCGATGCCACCGCAGCACGGGACGGCCGCCCGGTGCTCGCCCTCTCGCGCACAGACGCCGCCTCGGTGGCCGCACTGCGCGAGTGGGTGCTGTCGATGCTGGCCGCGCACCGGGCAGGCTCCCACGTGCCGCAGGATCCCGGTCCGATGGCGCCGCACTTCCACGCCGACGAGGACGGCAACGGGTTCCTCCACACGCACGGCGACGGCGAGGCGCCGCACGCGCATGCGGCCGGCGAGCCGGCGCACGAGCACGCCGACCACGTGCACTCGTAGGCCGGGAGCCGTGAACCCCACGCTCGTCGAGGTCTCCGCGCGCGGAGACGCCGTCTCGTGCGCCCTGGAGGGCGAACTCGTGGTGCCTCGACTGATCCGCCGGCACGGCAGGTCCGTCGAGGTCGCCCTGGTCGCCGGCCGCGCCATGCTGCTCCCCGGAGACGACGTGCGCATCCGGATCACGGTCGGCGAGGGCTGCACGCTCCGGCTCGTCGACATCGGCGGCCTCATCGTCTACGGCCGGCCGGGCGAGGCGGGCGAGAGCTCGCAGTGGCACGCGCACGTGGACCTCGGCGCCGGCGCGCACCTCACGTGGGAGGGTCTTCCGACGGTGGTCACGGATGCCGGTCGCCTGGCGCGCTCGTTCACGATGACGCTGGCCGGCGGCTCGTCGGCGTTCCTGCGCGAGACGCTGGTGCTCGGCCGGGTCGGCGAGCGGGGCGGCGAGCTGACGGCGGCCACCGACATCCGCGATGACCGGGGACCGATCCTGTGCGAGGCGCTGGAGACTCGCGGAGACGTCCAGGTGCCGGGCATCCTCGGCGCGGCGCGGGTGGTCGACAGTGTGATCGCCGTCGGCGATCCCGTCGCGGTGGACGAGGTCGCCGGGGCGACCCGTCTGGAGCTCGAACGAGGCGGGACGGTGGTGCGCTTCCTCGGGGATGCCGCCCACGACAGTCCCCTGGGCGTGCTGCTCACCGCCACCGCCCCGCCTGTCCGTGAGCCGGCCCCGGTCGGGTGAAGGAGGATCGGTGAAACGGATGTCTCTGTCGGCACGCGGCGTGCTGCTCGTCGCCGGCGCACTGCTCTTAGCCGGCTGGATGCTGTTCGCGGTCGTCGTCGCGCCCGCTGACTACCGGACGGGCACGTCGACCTTCGGCATCGGCCTCGCGGTCACCGCCTTCGTGCTCGGGATGCGGCACGCCTTCGACGCCGACCACATCGCCGCCATCGACACGACGAGCCGCAAGCTCGTCGACGACGGCGACGACCCGTCGAGCGTGGGGCTGTGGTTCGCGCTCGGCCACTCCACGGTCGTGCTGGTCGCGGTCGGCGTCGTGACCGCCGGCGTCGGCGCGCTCACCTCGCAGATCGGCGCCGAGGACTCGCCGTTGACGGTGTTCACCGGCGTGTGGGGTCCGACCGTGTCGAGCGTGTTCCTGCTGGCGATGGCGACGGCGAACCTCGTCATCCTGGTCCGTCTCGTCCGCCCGGCGCACGGACGGCCGCAGCCCGGCCCCGGGGTGGCCGGCGGCGGCCCGGTCTCGCTGCTCATCGCCCGTACGTCGGCGACGCTGGACGCGCCGTGGAAGATGTTCGTCGTCGGCCTGCTGTTCGGGCTCGGCTTCGACACCGCCTCCACGATCACCCTGCTCCTCATCGCCGGAGGCGCGGGCATCCTCATGCCCTGGTACGCCGCGATGGTGCTCCCGCTGCTGTTCACCGCCGGGATGGTCGCCTGCGACGGGCTCAACAGCATCGTCACGGCGAGGCTCTATCGCTGGTCGGCCGACCGCCCCGAGCGACGACGCGGCTACAACGCGGCCCTTCTGTCGGTGTCGATCGCGGTCGCCTTCATCGTCGGGACCGTCGGCCTGTGCGGAGTGCTCGTCGACAGCGCCGGCGTGCAGTGGCCGCCCGTCCAGGCCGTCGCTGCGACGAACCTCGACTCGTTCGGCCTGATCATCGTCGCCGCGGTCCTCGTCACGGGATTCACGAGCTGGCTCGTCGCCCGGTGGCCCCGCGCGAGCGCGGTCTGACCGAGACATCCGGACCGCAGCCCGGACGGCTAGCCCTTGTCCTGGAAGACGCCGATCTCATCGCCGCGCTTCACGAACTGGAGGGCGCTGTCGGGGAAGGTGGCACGCAGCTCTTCGGGGACGCTGCTGTCGACGCGCACCTCGATGGTCGCGGGAAACCCACCCACGCTGCAGGCGCCGTTGGACAGGCCCGACACCGTCCAGTTGTCGGTGCTCTCGCCCTCGGCGGGGATGTCTGCGGTGGTGATCACCATCAGGCAGTCGTCGCCGGTCCCGCCGAACATCCCCGTCGTCGTCTCGAACAGGGTCAGTCCGTAGAACTCCCACGTGCGCGAACTGGGACCCGCGCCGAACCACCCCGCCGGCACCTCGACCAGGGCCTGCGGCCGGAGAGTCGCGATCTGGGGCGCGCCGCTCGACACCGACACAGGGGTGATCGCGACGAGCCCGTACGTGCACACCGCTGCGATCGCCGCGGCCGCGAGCACCGAGCCCACCCACAGCAGTCGCACGGTGCGCGACAGCCGCCGGGTCCGTGGCGCCGGCGCGGAATCGCGAGAGACGGGCGCCTCGTCCACCGGCTCGTCTGGCTGCTCGTCGACGAGCGTCTCGACCGCAGGAGGTGCGTCGACGGGCTCCTGCCGGCGCTGCTCCCCGACAGCGCGAGGGTCGGCAGCGGCGATCGCAGGCGCCTCCCGCGGACTCCCGGATGCGCGTGCGAGCGCCTCCAGCTCGCGCAGCCGCTGCTGCGCGGCGACGTCGGTGTGGATGTCGGCGGCCGGCCCGTAGGCGCGGGCCCGGAGCTGTTCGAGCTCGTCGGCGGTGTCGGTGCCCATCGCTGGAATAGTCCCACATCATCGGGCAAAAGCAGAACGGAGGGATGCCGGGGGTCACCGAGCGGCGGACGTCAAGGGCGTCGGGCGACCGGGGATCAGCGGCTAGCGTCGTAGGAGTCGCGACGCACACTGGCACGGGGAGGACCGATGACCGAAGCGAACGCCGGCGTGCCGGCGCCGCTCCTCGATGACCGCTATCGGCTGGGCGAGTGCGTCGGTGAAGGGGGCATGGCCCGCGTGTACCGCGCCGAGGACACGATGCTCGGGCGCACCGTGGCCATCAAGCTGATCCGGCCGGGCATCGACGGGGACTCGTCGGAACGTGCGCGCAGCGAGATGACGGTCCTCGCCTCGCTGAACCACCCGTCCCTCGTCACCCTCTTCGACGCCCGCCTCGTCCCCGGTCAGCCGGAGTACCTGGCGATGGAGTTCGTCGACGGACCCACCCTCGGCGCGCGGCTGACCGCGGGCGGAGCGCTGCGACCCGACGTCGTCGGGCATCTCGGCGCCGAACTCGCAGAGGCCCTGCACGTGGTGCACCAGGCCGGCGTCGTGCACCGCGACATCAAGCCCTCCAACGTGCTGCTGAGTCCCCCACAGATCCCGGGCGCGCGTCCGCGGGCGAAACTGGCGGACTTCGGCATCGCGTACCTCCTCGACACCTCGAGGATCACGACCCCCGGGCTCGTGATCGGAACCGTCGCCTACCTCGCCCCGGAGCAGCTCCGCGGCGATCCGCCGACCCCCGCGGCAGACATCTACTCGCTCGGGCTGGTGCTGCTGGAGGCGCTCACGGGCGAGCGCGCCCACCCGCAGGGAGCTGGAATGGCGGCGGCGGTGGCCCGCATCGAGAGCGGGCCCGAGATCCCCGCGTCGCTCGGTGCCCCGTGGACCGATCTGCTGACGCGGATGCTGCACCCCGACCCGTCGCAGCGACCGACCGCGATCGAAGTCGCCGCCGCGACGGGCGAACTCGCGAAGACTCCTCCGACCGGCGGCATCGTCGCGGCAGACGCCGCGACCGTGCCGCTCACCGCCCCGACGCTCGTCGCCCCGGTGGAAGGCGTGGCGGCAGCGGCCGCCGGCAGCTCCCCCGTGGCGGCATCCGCATCCGGGACCGCGCGGCGGCCGCGGCGCAAGCGCCTCATCGCACTCGTCGGCGGGGCGCTCGCGGCCGTCGCCGTCATCGTCGCAGCGCTCGCCGGCATCTCTGCGCTCACGGCGCCGACGCCCGCGCCGGTCGCGACCACGCCCGCGAGGACGCCGTCGCAGACCCCGCCCACCGAGGTGACCACGGGGACCGGCGACGACTCCGGTCTGAGCGAGGAAGAACGCAAGCGCGCCGAGCGCGAGCAGAAGGAGCTCGAGCAGAAGCAGCGCAAGCAACAGGACGAGGAGCAGAAGAAGCTCAAGGAGGAGCAGCGCAAGCAGGACGAGTGACCGCGAGAGGCCCGGCCCCGCAGCTTCCTGCGGACCCGGGCCTCTCAGCCGCCCTCTTCGGGCGGGTCGTGATGTTCGGAGCTTCTAGAAGTCCCAGTCCTCGTCCTCGGTGGCCTCGGCCTTGCCGATGACGTACGACGAGCCCGACCCCGAGAAGAAGTCGTGGTTCTCGTCGGCGTTCGGCGACAGGGCCGACAGGATCGCCGGGTTCACGTCGGTGACGGTCGAGGGGAACATCGCCTCGTAGCCCAGGTTCATGAGGGCCTTGTTGGCGTTGTAGTGCAGGAACTTCTTGACGTCCTCGGTCAGGCCGACACCGTCGTAGAGGTCCTGCGTGTACTGCACCTCGTTGTCGTAGAGCTCGTACAGCAGCGAGAACGTGTAGTCCTTGATCTCGTCGCGCTTGGCCTGGTCGACGGTTTCGAGTCCACGCTGGAACTTGTAGCCGATGTAGTAGCCGTGCACGGCCTCGTCGCGGATGATGAGGCGGATGAGGTCGGCCGTGTTCGTCAGCTTCGCGCGCGACGACCAGTGCATCGGCAGGTAGAAGCCCGAGTAGAACAGGAACGACTCCAGCAGGGTCGAGGCGACCTTGCGCTTGAGGGGCTCGTCGCCGCGGTAGTACTCCATGACGATCTGAGCCTTCTTCTGAAGGTTCGGGTTCTCGACCGACCAGCGGAACGCCTCGTCGATCTCTTTCGTCGAGCACAGCGTCGAGAAGATCGACGAGTACGACTTGGCGTGCACCGACTCCATGAACGCGATGTTCGTGTAGACGGCCTC
>NZ_JBQCIP010000053.1:0-2730 GCF_051953575.1 Microbacterium sp. | reverse complement strand
CCCCCCCCCCCCCCCCCCCCCACGGCCGCATGCACGGGGTGCCGATCCCCTCACGCACGCGGACGCACCTGTCGAGCACGCACACGTTAGGGTGAGCCGATGATCGCCGAGCAGCGCCGCGAGCGCATCCTCCGCGAGATCGTCATGCGGGGCCGCCTCGAAGTGGCGGACTTCGCCCGTCGCACGGAGCTCAGCGGCATGACGATCCGCCGCGATCTCGCCGTCTTGGCCGAGCGCGGTCTGATCCGGCGCGTCCACGGCGGGGCGGTCCTGCCCGAGACCGCCGAGGCCCCCGCCGTGGGCACGCGCGGCATCGGGTCCTCGTCGCGTCCGGTGGCGACGATCGGCCTGATCGTCCCGGATGCCGCCTACTACTTCCCGCCCGTCATCCGCGGTGTCGGCGAGGCGGCCCGGGGCGCCGGCATCCGCATCGTCCTCGGAACCACCAACTACGACCCTCGCGAAGAGATCCACCAGCTCGCCCGCCTGGATGCCGGTGGCGTGGACGCGATCATGCTCGTCACCGCCCGCCCCGGTGTCGACGACGACACGACATGGGAGGCGATCGCCGACATCCGCACGCCGGTCGTGCTGGTCGAGCGGTCCGCCGACGGGGCACCGACCGCGCTGCGCGTCGACTCCGTGCGCTCGGATCACGGGTTCGGCGCCGAGCTCGCCGTCGACCATCTCGCCGAACGCGGCCATCGCGGCGTCGGACTGCTGCTGCGAGAGACGGCGACCGCGCCGTGGGTCGCCGAGGGCCACGCGCGTGCCGCCCGGCGCCACGCAATGGTGGATGCCCCGGTCGTCATCGCGCCCTCGCTGAGGTGGGGCGACGGATCGACGTCCGACGTGCTGCGCGGCTTCCTCGACGCGTGCCTCGACGCCGGCATCCGCGCCGCGGTCGTGCTCCCGGACGACCTCGCCGTCAGCCTTCTCGGCATCGCCGAGGGCCGTGGGCTGCGCGTGCCCGATGACTTCGCCATCGTCGCCTACGACGACGAGATCGCGTCGTTCGCGACGGTGCCGCTCACCGCGATCGCCCCGCCCAAGCTCGCGGTGGGCCGCCGCGCGCTCGAGGCGTGCCTCGCCCGCCTCGAACAGGGCGACCTGGCTCCGTCGCAGCGGATCCAGCTCACGCCGGCCCTGAACGTGCGCGAGTCCACCTGAGCGAGGCTCACCACATCATCGCCACGAGCTCGGCGAAGACGTCTTCGGGGTCGTTCTCGAGACCCCGCCGAGTGAACCACGCCGACACGTTGACGACGTCGCGGTACAGGAAGTCGTAGCCCTGCGGGTTCGCAGCGACATCGACGATCTGCGGCAGGTCGATGACGAGGACGCGACCGTGGTGGTCGAGCAGGTTGTACGGCGAGAGGTCGCCGTGCGCGAAGCCGGCGCGCGCGAACGCGCCGAGGATCGCGACGACCTGGTCGAACGCGTCGCGCAGCTCCTCGCCGTGCAGTCGGCTCTGCGCGAGCCGCGGTGCCGCCGTGCGGCCGTCTCCGACGAACTCCATGAGCACCTCGGTGTCGCTCACCTGCACGGGATAGGGCACCGGCACCCCGGCGCGCCACGCGCGGCACAGCGCCTCGAACTCGCTCGCCGCCCAGTGACCGGCCGCGACGGAGCGGCCGTACGAGGTCTTGCGATGCACCGCGCGGGCGTCGCGGGTGTTGCGCATCGAACGTCCCTCCTCGTACGACCCGGAACGGTGGAAGTCGCTGTGATGCGTGCTGCGGTAGCGCTTCGCCGCCAGCAGCACTCCAGAGGTGCCCGGGACGGCGCGCTCGATGAGATGGACGTCGGCCTCTTTGCCGGTCTTGACGACGCCGAGCTCGGTGTCGAACGCGCCGGAGGCGGTGACCACCCACGCGGGATGAGGCAGCGGGCCGCGCTGAGTGGGCGGAGAGGCCGGCCAGGTCGACCAGCGCTGATCGGGGCCGGGCTCGAGGTCCGGCGCGGTTACTGCGGAAGAAGACACGTCGAAGCGTGCAGAAGACATCGGAAGGACTCCAGAACAGGAGGCCGCCGACGGTCAACGGGTGTGGGCGACCTCGAAAGGAAGGACAGGGGTCTGGGGCGCGTCAAAGGCAGCCATCGTGCGACCTCCTCTCGTTCCGGGGTGCCGGGGCACCGATCGCGCTCACTCTAGCGGAACCGGCGGCGCGGCATCCATCCCCACGGCCACCCGCCGCGGTCCTGCCCCTATGGTGGGCACATGCCGAGCGTGCTCATCGAAGTGCGGCGGGGCTACTCCCCCGCCGAAGAAGTCGCCCTCATGGATGCCGTCCACGCGAGCCTGGTCACCGCGTTCAAGATCCCGGTCGAGGATCGCTTCAGCCGGGTCGCCACCTATGCGCCCCATCGCATGGTGGACGGGCCGGGACCCGGCGTCGCCGATGCCTACACGCGCGTCACGATCGACTGCTTCCCCGGCCGATCGCTCGAAGCCAAGCGGGCGCTCTACCGCGAGATCGTCGAACGGCTTGAGCTGCTCGGCATCCCGCGCGACAAGGTGTCCATCTTGCTCCATGAGAGCAGCTTCGAGAACTGGGGCAGCGGCGGCGTGCCTGCCGCCGACATCGATCTCGGCTTCACGGTGGAGGTCTAGCCCCGCCAGGCATGACGGCGGGGCCCCGCCACGCCCCCCGCCCCCCCCAACCCGACGGGGGGCCGGGTCCCACAACCGCGCTCCCGGGGGCGCCGGTGGAGGAGATGCTGGGCGAC